>CANGWP010000011.1 GCA_947457605.1 Bdellovibrionales bacterium
AAGAGCAAGTTTTCCTACACAAGCTATGGGGCTCTCGCCCAGCTCAGGATTGGGGATGTGTATTTTCTTCAGGAATCTTACCCTGAAGCAGCATCTGCTTACGAAACATTTGTAGAGCTTTACCCAAAACATGAGAAGGCATCCTACGCGCTTTTTCGGGCGGGAGAATCTTTCTACAACGACATTCCGTCAACCATAGCGCGAGATTTGAGATCAGCCGAAAGCGCGATTTCCTCATTTTCCCAGTATCTGAGACGTTATCCAGGAGGAGAATTCAGTCTTTCCGCAGGGGAATTCAAGAAGAAAGCTTATAACAAACTTGCTGAGAAAGAGATGGAAATTGCCACTTTTTACATTAAGAGGAAAAAGCCGTACTCTGCGAGGTTGCGCCTTGAGAAGATACTTAACCTTTATGGCGAATCAGATCTTGTCACCCAAGCGCGAGATCTGATTGACCACCTTCCAACGGAGTGATCCAGTGATTGCCGCCAAAGAGATTCAAAAAAACATCCAACAAAAAAAATACTCCACTGCAGAAGATCAGTTAAAAAAGGGTATTTCTGCGGAGCCCGATAATGCTGATTTTTATTATCTGCGCGGGTTACTCCGTTCCTATCAGGGTAAACTGGTGGAATCCATTGAAGACCTCAGGCGGGCTCTTTCAATAGAACCAAAGCACACCGATTCCGCCGTGTGCCTTAGCATCATCCTTAATGACATTGGCCGTTATGATGAGGCGAAAAAAGTCTTCGAACAGGCAAATCAAAGCGTGTTTCTAAAGCAGATTGGCGATGATCAACAGATCGATCGGAGATTTGCCGTGAAGCACTTTGAGCTTGGAGATCTTTATTTCCGCTTTCGTCGTTTTGATGAGGCCATTGAAGAATACAACAAAGCGATTTTATTGGATCCTAGAACCATCGAGATGCGCGTTAAACGATCCAAGGCCTTTGCGAAAAAGGGATTCATCACTCGTGCCATTCAAGATCTTCAGCAACTCAAACAGGAACGCCCTACAGATCTATCCGTCCGTGTCCAACTGGGACTTCTACATTACAGCCAGGGTAATGTTTTGGACGCAGAGCTAGAATGGGAATCTGTTCTGGAGCTTGATCCGGTACACAGAGAGGCCATAGCTTACCTGGATTTAATTAAATCAGCTCGACCCTCGTCGTAAGGGGCAAACTTGAAACGGAAAGCGCTGCTTTTTCTGCATTCTTCTCGCTCTCCTTTGCGGCACCTCGGAAAGCGACGATCTGGGAACGCAGTTCTTTGAACATGGGATGCTTGATCGGCTGGTCGTTTTCCTGAAGTACAACCTGTTTTGCGATTTTATCCCGAATATTGATAACAAGTGGTGCTTTCAAATTCGCAGTCATCTCTTGCAGATTGCTTGGAATTGTCAAAATCGTAAAGACGCTCGCCTCATTGATCGAGGAAAGACGAAGCTCTCTAAGCTCAGCAGCGGAGAGTCTCACTACGTAATTTGATTTAAATATCTTGGGCTCCAATACCGGGAAGGCCAAGTGAGGATTTGATAGGGACTGCAGCCAAAGAATCAAAGTGTCATCTCCCGGATCAACCAAACAGAAATTTTGATCATCCGGAAAACCCAATATTCCACTAGGTACCGAAATTAACTCTTCAGTGGAAACCTCAATTTGGCCAAAACGTCCTGTTTGTACGACCACAACTACCTCCAGGAATGGAAAACATCCCTACAGATAGAATAATCTCAGATTTATTGCCCGAGCAAGAAACTTTCTTGCCTATAACCCTAAAATTGACATTTTTATGACGGCTCTTTAACGCGAAGCGGCCTAGTCTTCGAAGGCCTTGGAGACATCTTCAAGATTAGCAGGAGCACTTCCAGCTACCTTGTTTTGATCTTGAATTTGGGAATAAACCTCTTCCCGATGAATCTTGGTTTCCTTGGGGGCTTGAATCCCCAAACGAACCTGTTTTCCCTTGATTTGTACGACCGTGATCTTAATGTGATCATCAATCGCTATACTTTCACCCAGTTTTCGGGTCAGCACTAACATGAACAACCTCCATGTACTGATAAACGAAGCAATCCGTTACCCAAGGGGTTTGTTAGCGTATTCAAGTAGGATTCACAAGGGAATTATCTGAGAAAATCCAAAAGAGTCGGTTGAATCAAGTGTTTTGAGCTAGCAAGGCTGCTCTTGAAGACGGTTTCTTCTTTAGCAAGATCACTCACCACTTGGGTCATATCCGCGTCTTCAATTGAAGAGGTTAACTGGGCATTGGTTACATTATGACGATCCAACGCGGTCATGTTCCCCTCTATGCTTTGAATTCGAGCCCCGATTTTCGAGCGGGTTGAAATCACTTTACCCAAAAGATCATCAAACGCATCGAGCGTGCCCCGCACTGTTTCGATATCTCCAGTGAGCAAACCGGTCCGCAAGGCCTTTAGCTGTTGAAAAAGATTGCTATTCTGAGGTCCCGCCACAGATGCCTCGGAGGAAAGACGGCGTTCCACTCCCGATTCCGTGCCTCCCTTCAGCCTGCGTCCGTCAGAGGAATTCTCAGGCTGGGTGTTGAAAACCTCATGCCCGGGAACATTCGCCCCGATGAACACCTCTCGTCCCACTTCGATCATTACCTCGCCATCGTCCCCACGATAGTTGCCTTCCGCATCAACAGGCGCCGCCGTGGTCTTAAATCCACCCAAGATATACCGATCTCCAATTCTTCTATTTCCTGTGGCAACCGCCCTTTGAAACAACTGACTCACCTCTTCACTCACCCCAAGGCGGGATTCGGGTGTTGAACTCGCATTGCTTGATTGATTGATGGCAATTTCCTTTGCTCTCATCACAATCTCGCTTAGCTCCTCCAGTGCGTGGTCGGTATTGTCTAGATATGCCTGAGCAAGTTTAGCGTTTACCTGAAACTGTTCATTATTCACCTTGTCCGTCCTCACTTCCAAGACCTTCGCCGCCCCGACAGGATCGTCGGAAGGTCGATTCAATTTTTTTAAAGTTGCCGATTCCATTTGAAGATTTTCCATCCGCCCCCTGGATCGGCTGATGCTGTCCCGAACAACTCCGAAGTTAGTATTATCTGTCACTCTCATTCAGACCTAACCTCTCAACTTTAGGACAGTGTCCATCATTTCATCCGCAACACGAATCACTCTCGCGGACGCATCGAATGCGTGTTGGAATTGCATTAGATTTGTCGTTTCCTCGTCAATCGAAACCCCCGAGACCTGATCGCGAACTCGATTGAGCTGGGTAATGATACTTTGCTGTTGCCCCAGCGCCTCTTTATTTCGAGCGCTCGCAACACCCACTTCTGAAACGATGGAATTGTAAAAATCGTCTACCGTTGTATGTCCACCATTCATCAGGTGGTGATTTTGCAAATTTGCAATCGCCAAGGCATTCCTGTTATCGCTCGGAGAGTTCGGCTGAAGTGCCACCGCGATATTGTTCACATTTCCCACAATATCCTTCGATAGAGCAAGGCGCTCGGCGGCACCCGTGACTTGTTGCACGCTCTCGAAAAATTCAAGTCCGGTTTTTCCATCGAGCGTGAACCCTTTTTCGTGGAGTGAGTTTACGGAGTTCGAAATCGCATAGGCCAGCTCGTCCAGCCGACCAAGAACCTGATTCACGGCCTTGTCTCTCGCCTCGATCTGGGCTCCGATTCGCCCCCCCTTGAATTGATCCGTAATGTGGGTCTGGCTTTTTGCACTTCTCGATATCTGAAGAGAATTGTCAACCGACCCACCATCAGGATCGGCTGCATGACGAGCCAGGGAATAATCAGTAGTCACCACCCCGGTCACGAGAGGGCCCACTCCCTTAATGTCGACGTTCAAATTCCCCTGGTTGTCCTTGTGGGCGGTAATGTCGACAAGCGAGTTCATTTTTTTTACCACTAAATCGCGTCGGTCCCGTAAATCATTTGCTGCATCGGTCCCCTGAACCTCGGCTTGAACTATCTTACGGTTTAATTCGGCCAATTCGCTTGCAAGGGTATTAAGTTCCCTTACACTTCCTTCGATACGATTGTCGATGTGCCCGCGAATGCTCTCCACCTCGCCGCGTAGACGCTTGAAATCCCGGATCATTGCCTGGGAAGACTCTCGAACTGATTGCCGAATGGCTTCCGATGTGGGCTCATTAGAGAGCTTCCTGAAATCGTTGTGGAATCTCGCGATCAGGCGATTCAACCCGTCCCCATTCATCTCATTAAAGACGTCCTCGACCTGATTGAGGAACACCTGCTTCTCTTCGTGAAAGGCCGTATCCCTAGCGCCCTCCCGAAGCTGCTTTTCAAGATATTCGTCGTTGACCCGTTCCACACGGGCAATTTTGGAACCTTCCCCGATGAAGTGACCACCATTTTGACCGGCAGCTTGTTTCGCAACTGCCGCCTCAGACTGGACTCTTTGGCGGGAGAACCCTTCGCTGCTCGCGTTGGCAATATTGTGCCCTGACGTCGCAATTCCCGCTTTTGCGGTGCTCATTCCGGATTTTCCGGTTTGCAGGACGTTCAGGAGTGCCATTTCCCTATACCTCTTTTGAAATCAATCTAGGTCCGTGGGCATTCCCACCAGCCTGGTTTTTCTGTCCCATTTGATTATAGGTTTTTCCTTGGTGCGTGGTCTCACCAAAAATATTTCCCTTCATGTTGTTAATGTGCTTCAAAGAGTGGTCTATGAGACTTCCATTCATTTGATTTTGCTTTTTCACTCTTTCCACCAAAATCACAAGAGCACTCAGGTCTGATTGAAGCCTGTTCGAAAGGGCGGGTTCTTTCACCTGGTAATGAAGAATGATTTCCTTAAGGGTTCGCGCATTTGAATCCTCTATCCCTTCGGATTGCTTAAGCTCAACGGTAATTGCCTGTCTTTCTTGTTCTGCTTGATAAATCCAATGAATCAATGCTTCCTTATTTGCAACTGCCTCATACGTTGCTTTTGTGTCTGCCTGAGTGATTGCCTCATGCTCACTTTTTACGATCTCATAGAGTTGACGATGAAGACCTATCAGATTTTGGAGGCTCTCATGTAGGCGCTCTCCGGGATTGATTTCTTGATCCTGTTTGTTTTCCATGCTTTTCCTCACCCGCATCCTGCTCGGAGGTTGCTGTTAAAAATTTTCAGGCACCTGCCATGCGAAGATGATCATCCACAAGGCGATCCGCAATTGCATCCGCACTGACATTGTATTTTTTATTTTGAATTTTTTCGCGAAGCTCTGCGATCTTGGCTTCTCGGGTGTCAGGAGCGTCATTTACAATTTGCTTCGCCTTCGCCATATCACGGGCTTTGGTGGAAATGTCTGCGTTGACCGAATCGGCTCTATTCGAAATTACCGTTGATTCTGCCTTGCTTTCATAGGCGTTCGCTTTGGATTTTTCAGTTTTCTTACTTGCTTGGGATTCTGCACCCTGAACCGGGGAACTATTCGCTGGATTGATCCTCATGTGTACCTCCTGTACGCACAGAGCCCGCGTCCGAGCTCCTCTTTTGATTGTACTTTGGATCCGGCATCGAGCGCAACCAATAATCAAGGATTTGCCCTGAAAGTCCTATGGCATTCTGACGCGCGGATACCTCTGCATATTCCTGATCCAACATTCCTTCGTAAACATCACTCGCTGAATTGTGCAAAGAAAACTCCGACTTCTGCACAGTTCCCCTCATGGCCTTCACCATCTCCGAGGTAAATATTGCCTCTAATCCTTCCGCGGCTTTCCGCATCTCCGGGGTGATTCTGGGATCGTCAGAATTTTGTTGCGGCCTCTGGATCATGGGAGCTGCCTGGGGGAGCTTCATTAAAAAGCACCCCCAGCGCCCCTGTACAATCGTTTGTTTTGAACTGGGGCCTCCTGCCCCGGCGAGGGTTCAATGAATTGAAAAGATTTGAGTGGGTCCACCATCCTAGCAGACCGTTGCTTCATTTCTGTTTCCTGGATCATTGTTCCTGTCTCATCCATCCGTGGATTACCGCCCGTTCTCCTTTCGATTGCACAAACCGATCATATAAATTCCAATTCCGCCTGAAGAGCTCCAGTTGCCTTTATGGTTTGAAAAATTGCGGTCATGTCTTTTGGAGCCACTCCAAGGGTATTCAGTAACTTCACAAGATCGGCCACTGTTGCGTTTCCATTTATGAGCCCTCTTTCAGCATCAAGCCTTGGACCAGGTTTGACTTCCAACAGGCGCTCCGGCTTCGACTGTCCCTTGACCTGGATTGATAAATCCCCATGCGAAATAGCAACCGGAGCGATGCTCACTCTGTCGCCCATTACCACCGTACCAGTCCTTTCATTCAAGACCACTTTGGCTTTTGAGTCTGTAACCACACGAATATTCTCAATTCTGGCCATTAATTCGACGGTGTTTCCATCATAATTGAATGGGACAACGATATCGACGGTGGCACTGTCTCTAGCTGTTGCAAACTTTCCGCCTAATTCAGAATTTACCAAAGATACTGCGCGAGCTGCGGTTGTAAAATCGGGATTATTGAGTGAAAGCCTGAAGCTTTTCTTTCCCGCAAAGTTGGTATCCACATCTTTTTCCACCGAAGCCCCCGAAACAATTCTACCAACGGTCGGGAAGGCTGCCTTTCCATCGGTAAGTGCTCCTAACGTTACCTGACCTTGAGCCACGGCATATACCTGCTGATCACCCGCCCGTAGGGGCGTAACAAGAAGAGTTCCTCCCTCAAGAGAAGCAGCATCCCCAATTGAGGACACCGTTACATCAATCAAGGTTCCCGATCGGGCGAATGCCGGCAGTTTTGCCGTCACTATGACTGCAGCGGCATTTTTTGATTTAACGGCTGCATTTTTTTCAACATCCAAACCCAGCTTTCCAAAAAGCCTACCGAGCGATTTTGCGGTTACGTCGGTGCTGGAGTCTCCTGTTCCCTTGAGACCTACAACAATCCCATAACCAATCAAAATGTTTTCTCTGACACCTTTCACGGCGGCAATATCTTTTAATCTGGCCCCGACCGTTGTGGTAGCGTGAGAAGCTCCACACAAGGCCAAAAACCCGACTACCGCCGCTGCGATCGACTTAACGTGCAACTTTGATTTTGTATTCATATAACTTACTCGCATTGATCAAGTCCTTCTCGTCGAAATCGGCAACCGGCGCAACTGCAATAAGCGAAATGGATTTCGAAGATCCGCGATACAGAACTCTCTTACTTGCGCGAATTTTAAAGTTCCCATTTTGATACCGGTCAATAATTTCTGCTCTAAGTTCCTCTGTGGGAGCAAGACCAATCGCCTTACTCAAGTCCACTTGAGACCATCTCACCGCCCTCTCCATTTTAAGCTTCACTTCCTCAGCCTCCGTAGAGCGGAGATCCTCTGAGGCAACATTTCGGTAAGCTTTCAGGTCCTCGTCGTTCCGCGCTCCGTCGGTGTTTTTTAAATAGAGGGCCATCTCAACTTCCTGCTCTGCCGGAGTGAGACTCTTTTTTACCTCTTCCGCGACTTGGCGAATAAAGTTCTCATCCAACTTTACAGAGACAATGTCACCAACCGCATGGACCTTACCTTTGGTGAAAAAATAGTTCCCATCATTCTCATTTGCCCAAAGTGATCCGTCGCTCGGAGCATTATCAAGGAAGTCCGCTCTTGTTGCCCTATCCCCTCGCAGAAACTTCTGCCCCCCCCCCCCGCGTCTAGCCTCTATCTTATTTCGGACGGCTTCTTCGGAGGCATCGAGGAGAGCATCCTCTTCAATTTGTACCGATCTCGTTTGAACGCCAGCCGGATCTCTGTCTCTCCGCCTGTGCTCAGAGGAGTTGGCCCAGGATCCCCGACGATTTTCACTCGCGTTTTGATCATCCCCGTATGTCAGCGCATTATAATCAATCGCTTTTTCTGATTTAAACGGATTAAAGCTGGCGCATCCAGAGTTAAAAACCAAGATTGCCAACAGAATGCAAAGGGGTGTCCGGCTCATAGCTTCACCTCGACGGAGTGATCTTCTCGAACAATCCCTACCACTTCCTTCTTCGACTTGTTGGTAAGAACCCTTACTCGCTCACCGACTGCCCCAGCTTCGCTTGCGGTGGCTTGCGTGCTGAGGGTTAAATCACCTGACACGAGATCCAAACGCACTGTATCGCCTTTTCTAACATCCGGTTGCCGCTCGATCGCACCCGTAGTGACAAATTGATTTTCAAGGATTGTCTGGCGACTCTGAAATCCGGATAAATCCGAATCTGCCGAAAGCATTACTCCCCTGTATTCTCTTGGGGCCCCCGTTGCCACGTTGACTTCCTGAATCTTAAAATCGTCATTTTTCAATTTGGAGTTCGGGTAGATTCTGCGAACCGGTGCCAGCACCCGCTTCCAAGCAGCGTATGGAGTTTGAACCAGATCCGAGAGCTGCGCACCATCGACCCCTTGCCCCGTAAGCTCAAAAATAGCCACTCCTTGAGCTCGATCCTCCACAAGTCTGACTTTGGTCACACTCACATACCCACTCAGAGGCAACTGTGAAAAAAGTTTTTCAAGGGACGGGATGCGGATTTCAGCAGATGGAATTCTCTCACCAAGGACCAGTCGGAATTTTTCTGATAAATCGGAGGAAAGGGACGACTCATTAGCCCGAACGCTTTGGTCTAGAGCAAAGAAAGCGATCAATATGATCAATATAAATCGGGTTAACAAGGTTCCACCCTCCTTGGCGAATCAAAGGTTCAGACCCTTCCTTGAGTCCTTACTCCAAAATTATCTCACGATATTTGTTGTCGCTTCAAGCATTTTGTCCGCTACACCCATTACTCGGGTGTTCATTTCATATGCTCTCTGCGCACCAATCATTTCAATCATACTGTTGGCAACATTGACGTTTGATGATTCAAGAGCGCCCTGAAGAAGGGTTCCCGTCCCGCCCTCGCCAGGAACAAGGGTTTGCGCCTGCCCACTTGCGGAAGTGGATTTATAAAAATTGTTTCCAATCGACATCAATCCCTGGGGATTAATGAAGTTCGCCAGCTGGATCTGACCGATGTTTTGCTCCCCCTGTGCAGTCACTGCTTTGACTTCTCCATTGGGCGTGATCACTACCCCTGTGGCTTCTGTGGGAACTGAAATCGCCGGCTCGAGAAGGGCTCCGTTACTTAAACTTATCCGACCCTGCGAATCCAACTTGAAGTTGCCAGTCCGCGTGAATACAACCTCGCCCGTGTTTGGGAGCGTAACGGGAATGAATCCTTTTCCTTCAATCATCAAATCGTAGGGATTACTTGTGAGCTTAACGGATCCCTGCTCAAAGAGCTTGTGGTTTGAGCCCACCTTTACACCCAAACCCTTTTGAATTCCGGTAGGAGAGATCGTCGAAGCTCCCTGCCTCCCCCCCGGATCTTTGATGTTTTCATACATCAGGTCATGAAACTCGGTGGTCTCGCGCTTGTATCCATCAGTATTTACATTCGCAAGGTCGTTTGCAATTCGATCAATATTTGCCTGTTGTGCCTCTAGCCCGGTTGCACTGGTAGTTAGCGCCTTAATCATGATTCAAGTTTCCCCCTACAGCTTTCCTATATCGTTCGCTTCACGCTGAAGCATCTCATTTACCGTTTTCATTGCCTTTAAATCCTGCTCGAACATCCGATTGGCCCTGATGAGATTGCTGATTTCCTCTACTGGATTCACATTTGATGTTTCAAGCATTCCTTGTTTGATGAGCGTGGCTGTGGCTGTTTGAGGTGGATTGCCTGTGCCATTTTTGTTTTCAAAATACAGGCTTCCCGTTTTCCGAATGGTCTTAAGATCGCCAAATTCCACAATGGAAAGGGGGGCAATAAGGTCATCTCCGGAATAGATCTCTCCAGTGTCGTTGATGTGAATTGCCCCATCGCGGCCATTCAATTGAATGAATCTCGAAGCCGGGTCCCCGCCGGAATCTCCCTTTGAGAGCACAGGGTGGCCTTCACTCGTTACAAGGCGCCCGTCTGGAGCTATCTTTAATGAACCTGCCTTTGTGTAGCGAATTCCACCCGGTGTCGAGATTTCGAGAAACCCCGGCCCGCTCAATGCCAAATCTAACGGATTGTCCGTCACCTTGAGACCACCGGTCTTGAAACTTGTATGGGTCCCATTCACAATGACGAAGGACTGATCCCTGCCTTCCAATGGGTAGAGATCCTTATCCTTGATTGGAGAACGAGGGATGTCGGCGGTCAGATCTCCCTCTTTTTCCGTTTTTGAAAGGTATTCCTTGAAATCGACCGAGTCTTTTTTGAAACCGTTTGTATTTACGTTGGCTAGATTGTTGGAGATGACTTCGACCTGCATATCCCGGGCAACTGCTCCCGACACTGCCGGCCATAAGGGTTTGGACATCTTGTCTCCTTTAATTACCCCCTCATCCTGAGGGGAAGTGACCTTGCTACTATTGTAGGGGAAACCCACATCAGGTTGCAAAGCGAAAACCTTTGTATATATGGGTAAATGAATATTGTTTGCGTCACTTTTATGGCAGAATGAACCTTTTTTAGGGGCCTGAATGTTGATATAGTGCAACCAAAGAGGATGAATGATCAATCGTTACGAAGTTCCCGGAATTTCGGCAATCTGGACGGAAGATGAGAGGTGGCGCCGACTGCTTTTGGTAGAAGTTGCGCTCCTGGAGGCTCTCGAAGAGTCCCATTGGATTCCTTCTGGGTGTGTTGCGGCATTCCAGGGCGTGAAAGTGAATTCCGCTCGGATTCGTGAAATTGAAAAGCATACTCGTCACGATGTGGTTGCATTCTGTAACAGCATCAGTGAACAGGTGGACTCCAAGTATTCCCGTTTTTTTCATTACGGAGTGACCTCTTCCGACATTCTCGACACAGCCCTGGCCTTGCAAATCAGGGACTCCCTCAGGGTCGTTTCGGAATCCATTCGAGAGATCATTGCAACCTTGGAAGGCATCATCATCCACTCTTCTGACATTCTTGCTCTTGGGCGATCACATGGAGTCGCTGCGGAACCAATGATTTTTGCACAAAAATTTTTTTCCGCTCAGACCGAGTTCATACGCAGACTCCATGATGTTGAACATTTGATCGATCATGAGATCACAGGTCAGCTTTCTGGTGCCGTAGGGAATTATTCAATCCTATCGCCCGAAATTGAGGTTCTGGCTCTTACTAAAATCGGGCTGCAAGCGGAACCGGTTTCTACACAGGTGGTGCCCCGTGATCGCATTGCAAAGGTGGTTTCAATTGGCGCTCTTTTGTCATGTGCAGTCGAACGTTTGGCAACCGAGATCCGACATCTGAGTCGAAGCGAAGTGGGAGAGGTTTCTGAGGGCTTTGGCCAAGGTCAAACCGGTTCATCAACCATGCCCCATAAAAGAAACCCCGTTTCGTCTGAGAATCTTTGTGGGATCGCCCGCCTCATTCGCTCCCACATAAACCCGGCTCTTGAAAACACAATCCTCTGGCATGAACGAGACATTTCTCATTCAAGTGTGGAGCGGATGTTTTTGCCGGATCATTTCGGCCTTCTTGTTTATTCACTTCAGCGCCTGAACGCCACCCTGAAGGAATTGGTGATAAACAAAGACAGAATTCGTCACAACCTTAGGACCACCCCGGGGGTATTCTCCAGCTTTCTACTCCATTCTTTGCTGGAACAAAATGCCTGCTCGAGGGAGACAATATACAAACTGGTTCAAAATGCGGCGTTCAATTCAAATTCACTTGAAGAGATGACGGCATGGATTCGCGATGAGGCTAGGAGATCCAGCCTGAGTGCTGAACTTAAGGACCTCTCACTAGATTCCCTTTTGGAGCACTATCAGGATCGTTTTTTTGAAATCAGGGCTCGTCATCAGGCGGTGAATGCATGATTTTGCTTTCCGCGAAACCAGTGGTTCAAAAAAGAAGAGCCGAGCTTCTTGCAAAAACAGATGCCATAAAAAAGCGCCTGGGCCGAGCACCCCACTTGAGCGTTATTCTGATTGGGGACGATCCCGCCAGTCAGGTTTACGTGGACCGCAAAGCCAATGCCGCAATGAAGGTTGGCTTCACCAGTGAAACCATACGTTTTCCAAAAGATATTTCTGCCAATGCAGTGTTGAAGCGCGTTAGAGAGCTAAACTCGGAAAAAAAAGTGGACGGCATTCTGATTCAGCGTCCCCTTCCACCTCAACTTCGGGAGAAAGACGTATCCTTGTGGGTCGATCCTGCTAAAGATGTGGATTGTCTTCATCCTGAGAACATAGGCTTGCTGGTTACCGGCAACCCAAGGTTCATGCCTTGCACTCCAGGGGGCATCCTTCTTCTGCTCGATCATTACGGTATTACAATAGAGGGGAAAACCGTGTGTGTGATCGGCAGGAGTGCCATTGTTGGCAAACCACTTGCGTCTCTGCTTCTTTCCCGGAATGCATCTTTGATCCAGGTTCATCGAAGCACTCCCGATGCTGCATCCCTATGCAAACTTGGGGATTTGGTTTTTGTGGCTGCTGGTTCAAAAGGTCTTCTGAAACGAAATTGGCTGAAGCCGGGCTCCGTGGTTGTGGATGTTGGAATCCATCGGGATGGTGCCGGGAAAATTACGGGAGATGTGGATACAGAATCCATTGCCGATCTACCCATGGCACTTACACCCGTGCCGGGGGGAGTGGGCCCCATGACCATTCAGGTTCTTCTTGAAAACACATTTACAGCCGCCAGCCGGCAAGGCTAAGTTATGTCCATGCTAAAAAGAACATCCCTTTTTGAAGAACATCAACGACTTGGCGGCAAGATGGTTGATTTTGGGGGTTGGGAGCTTCCAGTACAATATTCAGGTGTAACACAAGAACACCTCGCTGTTCGTAACGCTTGCGGAATCTTCGATGTCAGTCACATGGGTGAGCTTCTCGTGAAAGGTCCTGGCGCACTCGAATTTGTGAATTTCGTCACAACAAACGACGCCTCAACGCTTTCTGTATTTCAGGCTCAGTATTCTGCATTTTGCAACGAATCTGGCGGCATCATTGATGATCTGGTCGTATATCGCCTGGGGCAAGAAGAGTTTTTACTTGTAGTGAATGCATCAAACACCGAAAGGGACTTTCAACACCTCACCAACTCCCTTGCCAGGTTTTCAGGTATACGCCCCGATGTTACAAACGAGTCTGCCAATTATGCACAAATCGCCCTTCAGGGTCCGAAGGCGGCTGAGGTACTACAAAAACTTACTCAAACAGATCTCAAGAAAATTTCTACCTATTGGTCTGCCGAAGGCTTGGTATTGGGCGAGAAAGCCCTGATCGCTAGAACCGGATATACCGGGGAAGACGGCTTTGAGCTGTATCTTTCCCCCTCTTCAAGCCAAAAAGTGTGGCGTGGCCTCCTGGAGAAAGGTGCTGATGTCGGACTTTTGCCTTGCGGACTGGGTGCAAGAGACACATTGCGGCTGGAAATGAAATATTCCCTTTATGGGCATGAATTGAGTGACGAAACCAATCCATTGGAAGTGGGACTTGGATGGATCACCAAGCTCTCAAAACCCGGGGGATTCATTGGTAAGGGTTCGATTTCAGACTTGAAGTTGCAGGGTCCGAAACGTGCGCTCGTCGGAATTGCATCTCTCGGTAGGGGAATTCCTCGCCAAGGATACCTTGTTTATGATTCTTCAAAATCAAAACACATTGGGACCGTTACCAGCGGGACCCAAAGCCCGAGCTTAAAAAAGGCGATTGGCGTATGTTTGATTGAAAAAGGCTTTGAAACGACGGGAACACGCGTCTGGGTACAAATCCGAGAAGATCTACATGAATTTGAAGTTTGTAAGACACCATTTTTAGACCTTAAGAAGGAGAAATAAATGAACTATCCAGATCACATCAGATACACCAAGGATCATGAATGGGCCGAGCTCGTTTCAGATACCAAAGTAAGGGTCGGAATTACTGATCATGCCCAAAGCAGTTTGGGGGATATTGTGTATCTTGAGTTGCCGAAAGTAGGACGGGAGCTCAAGGCGCAAGAAACCTTTGGCGTCGTTGAAAGCATCAAGGCAGTCTCTGATCTTCTATCTCCGGTGGACGGGAAAGTGGCAGAGGTGAATTCTGGTCTTGCATCAGAACCAGGAAGAATCAATACCAATCCTCACGGAGAATGGATGCTGGTGATCGAGACTTCTACTGCCAAGTTTCAATTTCAGACACTAATGGATGCCGCCGCTTATTCCAGTTTTGTTAAATCGCTTTGATCCCCATTCCATAAGCGCATTCCTGGTTCATAAAGGGATCTTGTATTACTCTATTTCGAAGCCTGGCCCGACCGAGTCTCCTGTCACCTCATTAATCCGAGGAATATGTGAGGAGTTCCCTTTGAAATCCCTGTCAATCACGAGGGAACGCATCCACACCACTCACCCGCTTCAGGGGATTTGCAAGGGCATGATTAAGGTGGCAGCCAAACGGGCTTGCGAACTCGATTTACACGATTTTATTAAATTTCTGACGTCTTTTGAGGGAGGGGCTTTTGAGGTTCGACCTCCTATTCCTTTGCCGTTCCGAAATCCAGATGTTTTGGTCGGCTCCATGGCGCCGAGGGATTCAATCCCCCGCCACTTGACCTCGCTTCTCTACATGGCTTCCGGCAGAACCCGCGTGAGCGCAATGCTCACCGATGCGGTTGGTCGTGTGTTGGCAATTTCATGGAGTCGAACTCACTCAAATCGTGCGGCGCACGCCGAACTCGAACTCGTTCAAAATCTATACGCTGATGGCTTTACCAGGTTTCCAGACCATTCAACCCTCTGGATATCCTTGAGGCCTTGCGCAATGTGCGCAGCTCAGATTCTTGCATTCATGGATGGATCCGAAGGTTTCAAAATCCGATTTTTAGCTGACGACCCGGGCCCTGCCTCAAAAAACTCCTGCCTGTTTGAGGGCTCAGCCTTATGGAGAAGCTCCGGCTGCCCCAAGGTAGATATCGCCCTGGTTGACAATTGATTCAGTTCTAAAACTTCAAGACTGGTATGCCTCTATAGGAGCGCATGAGCAGATCAGATTCCGATCACCATGAACATTATCGATTCTAGCCACCGACGGCCAAAACTTTTTCTGTTTCAGATACGGGAGCGGGTAAGCCGCCTGCTCCCTTGAATAGGAAAATGCCCACTCCGTGGATGAAACCATTTCTGCCGTATGAGGTGCGTTTTTAAGGGGATTGTTTTTTCGATCCAATTTTCCGGTCCTGATGTCCTCGATTTCTCCGCGAATTGAAATCAATGCCTCAATATAACGATCCATTTCAGGTTTCGACTCACTTTCCGTTGGCTCAATCATGATGGTGCCGGCCACAGGAAAAGATACCGTTGGGGCATGAAATCCGTAATCCATCAAACGCTTGGCAACGTCTTCTACCTCAACTCCTGTGTCAGCTTTGATTCCCCTCAAATCCAAAATACACTCGTGCGCAACAAAGCCTGTCGCACCCTTATACAAAACGGGATAATGAGATTCCAAACGCTTTGCCATGTAGTTAGCATTCAAAATAGCAACTTGAGTGGCTTTCTTAAGCCCCGCTGACCCCATAAGCTTCATATAGACCCAGGAGATCGGAAGGATGCTTGCGCTTCCCCACGGAGCGGAAGAAACGGCCCCGTGAGTGCCCGAAAACACGTGACCGGGCAGGTGTGGTGCCAGTTGTTTTTTTACAGCAATCGGACCCATCCCCGGACCGCCTCCACCATGCGGGATACAAAAAGTCTTGTGCAGATTGAGATGGCACACGTCTGGCCCGAAATCACCGGGTCTGCACAAACCAATCTGAGCGTTCATATTTGCTCCATCCATGTAGACCTGCCCACCATTCTGATGAATAACACTGCAAATCTCACGAATCGCAGACTCAAATACACCGTGGGTGGAGGGATAGGTAACCATGAGAGCTCCAAGATTTGCTGAATGAATCTCAGAGAGTCGTTTGAGATCAGCGAGGTCAACGTTGCCATCTCGATCACATTCCACAACGACAACCTGAAAGCCTGCCATGACTGCTGATGCGGGATTGGTTCCATGGGCGGATTTGGGAATCAGGCAGATATTGCGGTGCCTCTCATCTCTAGACTCATGATAACCACGAATCGCAAGAAGGCCTGCGTATTCTCCTTGAGAGCCTGCATTGGGCTGAAGAGATACCGCATCAAATCCTGTTACTTCCGAAAGCATCGATTCAAGATCGTGGAACAGATCAAGGTAGCCTTCCACTTGATTTGTCGGTGCGGCAGGATGAAGCTTTCCGATCTCAGGCCAGGTCACTGGAATCATCTCCACCGTCGCATTCAACTTCATGGTGCAGGAGCCAAGAGGAATCATGGAGAAGTTCAGGGAAAGGTCCTTTTTCTCGAGCATGGACATGTATCTCAGCATTTCGTGCTCTGAGTGATACCGGTTGAAAACCGGGTGCTCAAGATACGCGGTGTCTCTCATTAATCGATTTTCGATCTGGACCTGGACATCTTCTCTCAGGAAGCTTTCAATGTTTTCTTTTTGGTTCGAAAGAATTGAAATGATCTTGGATATCTCCTCCAATGTACTCACTTCGTCCAAGGCAATGGTGAGCGATTCCTTTGAGTGTCGAATATTTATGTCATGTTTCAAAAACTCTAGAACCCACCGCTTTGCATCCACCTCCGTGCCGACGTTGAAAGTCACAGTATCAAAAAAGTTGTTTCCGATAAGTTGAAAACCTAATTTCTTGATGGCTCGACTTAGAATCACTGCCATGCCGTGCACCCTAAGCGCAATTTGTCGCAGTCCCTCCGGGCCATGATAGACCGCATACATGGAAGCCAATACTGCAAGAAGCACCTGGGAAGTACAAATATTGCTCGTAGCCTTTTCCCTCCGGATATGTTGCTCTCGCGTTTGCAACGCCAATCGAATTGCCGGGCGTCCCCTCATGTCCTTTGATAAGCCGACAATCCTGCCGGGCATGCTCCGCTTGAAGTCATCCCGACACGCGAGATAGGCTGCACTCGGACCACCAAAGCCCATGGGCACTCCAAATCTTTGAAAGCTCCCAACTGCGATATCGGCACCAAGCGCCCCGGGACTTTTCAACAACGTAAGGGCGAGCGGGTCCGCTGCTATCGTTACAATAATTCCCTTGGCTTTCGCCTCGGCCACCTTCGCCTCGATTTCGGAATCAACGGATCCGTCTGTACCAGGATATTGAAAAATCACCCCAAACATTTCATTTGTAGGGTCGAAATCTCTCAAGTTGAAAATCTTAATTTGTATTCCCAGCGGTTTGGCCCGAGTCTCAATTACTGCCCGATTCTGAGGATGAAGAGCTCCGGACACATAAAACACCTTGCGTTGGCTTTCCGGATTCAAAGCCTGGCTCATTGTCATCGCCTCAGCGCAAGCTGTGGCCTCATCCAAAAGGGAGGCGTTGGCAACCGGAAGTCCCGTCAGATCAATCGTCATTGTCTGAAAGTTGAGGATCGCCTCCAAGCGTCCCTGAGCAATTTCCGCCTGGTAGGGTGTATACTGGGTGTACCAGCCAGGGTTTTCCAAAACATTTCGAAGAATCACATTCGGGGTTATGCAATCTGAAAATCCGAGCCCCAAAAGTGACCGGTTCACCTTGTTCTTGGAGACCATCGACCTGAGCTTCTGGAGAACCTCCACCTCTCCCGAATAGGAGTCCACTTGAATTTCACGCTTTAACCGGATCGCATCCGGAACTGTTTTGGAAACAAGCTCGTCAAGGGATTTCAGGTCAAGACTTTTCAGCATTTCAGATTGGTCTTTTTCATCCGGACCAATGTGCCTCGACGAAAAGTTATGAAATTCCTCGAAGGAAATTTTTTGTGGAAACTCGTGTTTTTTTGCTGGTTTTTGCATGTCCGCATTTTATATGAGGATTCCGCAGAGAGAAAGCTCTTCCAAAAAATTATTTCTTCGAGTAGCTTCGGGGTCTCGTTATTTTTCAGGAATTGGGATGAACAACAATTTGGACCTACAACTTCGCCTGCACGAGTCATCTACGATGGAAAAGGATCACCGTTCTTCTAGTGGTATAAGTGATGATACCCGCGAATGGATCAGTGCTTTAAACACCTCCATACTGACAACCAAGACAAGTTCCCTGAAGGATCGATCTTCGGAACTGTCCGCTATCATGCAAACACCCGAGTTTACTAGCCTATTGTTTGCGGCTCAATATCTTGGTGACTCCCTCGGCTTAACCAAAGAAGAAGCGACCGAGCGCTTGATTGATACCTTCCGAAAATTGGATTCCATTTGGGGAGACATGGTTCTTAAGCGCGGAATCCAAGCAATGATCGATTAAGTTTTGAGTATAAAATCCCATCTAATTTCAACATTTCCCGATGAGTCTATCAGGCCCTTTGGAGGATTCGGATACGGGCCGGCCTTGTTCAACGCATCAATCGCAGCTTGATCCAAATCCTGTGTGCCGGACTCTTCTAGAACCTGAATTCTTAGGATTTCACCCCTGTTGTTCATGGTTACCAGTGCCCGGGTGACGAAATCGGAGTTTGAAGCAAGATGTCTACCTGACTTAAGAAGTCGGTGCACATTCTCCCGAAGAATTGGTTGCCAGGCCTGGTCCAATTGCTTCCTTACCCGTTCAAAATAGGAATAGAATACAAACTCCTTGGTATTCAAAGCAGAAAACTCCCCCTCCTTCATGCCTTGAATGTATTGCCCTCCTCTCAATGCCTCGCCCATTTGGTTCTTAGCCCAATTTCTCTGATCTTGATAATCAGTCTGGGACTTGGTTTGTAACTTTATTCCAATCTCAGACAATGCAACCCGGGGCTTATTTCCTTTTGGGGAATTTAAAGCTTGTCCACCAGTGCTCAGGTCGCCTTCGATTCGAGAAGACTGCTCTTCTTTAACCACCCTGGTTTTATCACTCAAAAATGAGTTTTTCTTCGCTAGATCAGTCTCTTCTCCAGCTGACCTTTTTACTATTGTGGATTTAGTATCGGCATTTTTTAAAACTTCCTCCACCGTAACTTCAATGGGCTGATCATTTTTATAAAGGTTTGGGATCTGGGTCGCGTAGAGAAACGCCACCAGGAGAACAAGAATATGGAAACTTAAAGACCGCGCTAATGGGCTATCTAATACTGGCGTATCCACAGAATCCTCATCGGTCGCATGGGCGATCCGACTAAAGGTATTTTGCCCTAACCAAAACAAAAAGGGCAAATTCCGTCATTTATTCCACGGCTGGGCCCATACTGCAAGAGGACGACTACTGATCCTCTCTTAGTGTCTCATCATTATCCTCTTCAAGATTCTTAACGCCTGCCGGTGCGCTTTTTGGCTCAACGCCTCCATCAAACACCTGTGAATCGGCAGATCGTGAACCCGGCTCAGTGCCCGCGACAAAAACCTCTTTAATTGATCTGGTTGAGTTTGATAGTTTACCAGTCTTTGCATCAATGTTTGCAAAGCTCATGCCTTCGGGAACCTGGAAATCATCGGGCGCGTAGTCCCTGAGAACGTTCGTCATGTATTTAACCCAAATCGGGAGTGCTGTGTTGGCCCCGGTCTCTCCTCGTCCCATGGAACGTTGGTCGTCATATCCAACCCATACGCCCGTTACCACTCTAGGAGAAAATCCAATGAACCAACCATCGCGAAAATCCTGTGTAGTGCCCGTTTTTCCAGCGAGCGGGCGGCCAATGCTGCTCGCCTTGGCCGCAGTTCCGAATTGCACCACCTCTTTCATCAGATAGGTCATCAGGTATGCCACCCTTGGATCCAATCTCAATCCCGGAATGGTTGGTGCGTAGGGCTGTTTTTTGGTGTCGACGCTCTCTTCCATTCCAGCTCTCTCGACCGGCAAGTCCGCCTGCGTTTCAAGGGTGCGCCCGTCCCGATCTTTAATTGATTGGAACACGTTGGCGCGAAAAGGCTTTCCATAAAGTGGGAATGCCGTGAAGGCGTGTACCAAATCTTGTACCGTGGTAACCGCCGAACCGAGTGATATCGAAAGATCAGGAATGAACTGGGTATCAATTCCAAGGCGCTTGGCCTCATTGATTACTGTTTGTACTTTTATATCCTGGACAATCTTTACGGTGGGAATGTTGCGGGAATTGATAAGGGCCTGACGAAAAGTTGTATCTCCGTAAAATTTTTCCTCAAAATTCTCAGGTTTCCAAACGCCATTCTCCTTGTCCTCAAAAACGATGGGTGAATCGACGATGATGCTAGCAGGAGTGTATCCGCTCTCTACTGCGGCAGAGTAAATGATTGGCTTGAAGGTGGAACCCATCTGTCGCTTGGCTTGTACTGCACGGTTAAACTCAGAAGTACCATAATCATATCCCCCAACCATCGCGAGAATCTGCCCAGTTTCAATGTCAACGGAATACAAAGCCCCTTGGATCTCCGGGATCTGTGACAATTTCGCTTTCCAAATTCCTCCTGCCAAGCCTTTCACCTTAACCCAGATCACATCACCGGGATGAAGAATTTCTCCAATGGATTTGGGCGTTTTTCCAGGATTATCCGCGGGGCTCGCCCACTTGGCTTCCTCAAAAGGGATTTGAACGCTGATGAGGCCGAGGCTTACTTGCGCAAACTTCTGATCCGGGGATACTTGGGTGACCAATCCCTTCAAGCGCTTTCCAACAAGCGTCTTTTCATAGGTAGGATCGAAATTGGCAACCGCGGCCTCCAAGTCCAAGGCACCATCTGAAGTAAGAAACCGATACGGGAAGTACTCCTTTGTGATTTCCTTTTTCATCTCCTCTCGATAGGCATTCCACTCACCATCAGGTAAATTTTTAACCGGGCCGCGATATCCTTTTCGTTGATCAAAATCTTCAAGACCGGACTCAAGAGCCTCTTGAGCATATTGGGAATACTTAGCTGCTGATGGAATGATCACACTGAGTCCATCCTCATAAAGCATTTGATCACCATATTTCTGGGCGAGATGTCGTCTCAGATATTCAACAAAGTGAGGCGCCAGCTTGCGTTCCGTTCCGTCATTTACGAAAATCTTCACCTTCTCAAGAGCTGCGTTTTTTTGCTCGTTTTCTGAGATAAATTTATTTTCTTTCATCCTTTTCAGGACATAGAGCTGCCGCTCTTTTGCTTTTTTCGGATTCAACAGGGGCGAATACTTGCCGGGTGCGGTTGGCAGGCCGGCAATCAAGGCCATTTCTGCGATGGAAAGATCCTTTAGCTCCTTCTGGAAGTATGTTCGAGCTGCAGCCTGAACGCCGTATGCACCGCTGCCGAGGTAAATCTGGTTCAGATAAAGATAAAGTATTTCCTCTTTGCTGAGATTCTTTTCCAACTGGAGGGCCAGGAAAAGCTCCTTTGCCTTCCTGAATATATTTCGCTCCGGGCTCAGATAAAGAGACTTTGCGATTTGTTGGGTGATCGTACTTCCCCCCTGCACCACTTGACCGGCAAGAAAGTTGGCGATGGCCGCTCGGGCAATTGCTAGAACATTCACTCCTTGATGTTCAAAAAAGGTGGAGTCTTCTGCCGAAAGAAATGCTTTTACCAGCCTCTCGGGAATTTGGTCGTAGGGAGTGAGATAACGGCGCTCCTTGTAAAACTCCGCCATGATTCGAGTCTGCCCATTTTCCAAAGATAGAATTTGAGTTACTCCAAGAGGACGATAATCGGATACCCTCTTGATCTCTGGAACTTCCTTCGTGATTTTTGAATATGCGTACCAGAGCACCGCTCCCGTGGCAAAAGCCACCCCGGCCGCGAGCAACGCAAAGAGTTTTGCCCCATTTTTGAGCCGATTTCGTATTCTCATGCAGTAAAATCATACTCCGTTTTTGCTGGTTACCCACCAGAAATTTTGGTTAATTTTTCTCGGAATCGCCACGGGTAAAGTGAATCAAATACTCGACGTTTCCATCAGTTCCGGAGATTGGAGACTGAATCCAACCTTGAGCCCTTAAATCGAGACTCTCGGCCCACTTCAATGTTTCTTGTAGATGCTCCAGTGAGCGGGTTTGGTCCCGCACTATTCCTCCTTCACCGATCCACTCTTTCCCAAGTTCAAATTGAGGTTTGTACAAAATAACCAGGTCGGCTCCCCGAGTCAGTCCCTGTAGAACCTCCGGCAGAATTAGTCTAATGGAGATAAAAGAAACATCCATCACCAGGATGTCGAACTGTTGGGAAAAATCTTCAGATTTGTAATTCCTGGCATTGTAGTTTTCATGAACAACAACCCTGGAATCAGAGCGAATCCGCCAGGCCAATTGATTAGTGCCCACATCGACCGCATGAATCAATTTAGCCCCTCTCTCCAAAAGCACTTCGGTGAACCCGCCAGTTGATGCCCCAATATCAATTCCTACTCGGCCATCAACCTTAATCTCAAAGGAATCAAGGGCTCCGAGGAGCTTTAGCGCTCCACGTGACACATACTTTAGTTCAGGTTCGCGAAGTCGAATTTTGCTTTCAATTTCAACTTTCTCGCCCGGTTTAACTACGGGTACCTCATTCACAAGGACGTGACCGGCCATGATCATTGCCTGGGCACGCGATCGGGTACTGACGAGCCCGCGATCCACAAGTATTTTATCAATTCTCTCTCTTGTTTTTTTTTTGATCACATTTCCGAGCCCGAGAACGGCTTTGTCTCGACAGACTCCGCGCTCGCTTTGATCAATACATCAACCTTTTGCTCCGCCTGAGCCAAAAGTGTTTGGCAGTTCTTCACAAGACCCACCCCCTCTTGGAACGCAACTAAAGCTTGGTCAAGCGGGAGCGTGCCTGATTCTAGATTTTTAACAAGGCCTTCCAGCTTCTGTATTGATTGTTCATATTTCTCTGAGGAAATCATATCTATGGGGATATCACATGAATCACTCTGGGCGAAACAGGGATCAAGTCTGTTTTTAGTACCCTCCCGTCCTGGCCCACCAAGTTAACCTGGCTTAACCCTTCAGAAACTTGTACTGACATGAAACGGGGCAGGTCCCCCTCTAGGGGATCTTCCTGAGAAATTTCCCCGTTCCACAGAACGGTATAGGTAAGGGGCTCAAGGCCGAATTTTGAAGTAAGGGGCCGTACTGCAACCCTGTATTCTTCTCGAAATCCATCGATTTTATTCCGCTGATAGGCTCCTACCACCATTGCCCCTTGATCACTTAAACCTTGCTTCACCTGGTTTAGCCAGCGATAGAGCGACTTTTCGGCGATTTGATTTACCGTGGAATAGCCTGATTGGTCCGGATCCCCAAGTTGATACCGGTATGCATATCCGGTCTCTTGACCCTGTCGAGAGCTGATGTCCACAAATAGAGGAAAGCCTCTCACGATTCGGACATTCTGAAGAATCGCTGTACCATCGCTTTTTGTTATGGCTTGAATCCCATTCTGAGTGGAAAGACCAACGGTCAGTCCCACAACCTCCTGGTCGTTTTGGCCGCCATTTTTACCGACCCTTACACCGATATCATGATTTTCGGGCTCTGATAAATCGAGGAACGTGGTCACGTCCTCGAGTACAGGTACAAATACGGTTGAATTCAGCTCTTGGCTCTTTTGAGAGACCAGCTCCAG
Source organism: Bdellovibrionales bacterium (assembly GCA_947457605.1). Classification (GTDB taxonomy): domain Bacteria; phylum Bdellovibrionota; class UBA1018; order UBA1018; family CAIMNF01; genus CAIMNF01. The sequence continues at coordinate 23,546 of CANGWP010000011.1, forward strand.
AACACCAGGACCTGGCTCTACATTAAGTATGGCGAAATACTTCTGATGATTGGATTCAAAATACTCGGTCTCCTCTGATCTACCTGTGAACTCGATCTGGTAGCCCGGAGGTAGTCTCCCGGTAACGATTCCCATTCCTTTCGTGATTCGCGCACCCGTTCGAACAAAGAGAGCGCCCAATTGCTGCTCGTCCAGAAGAAGAGTGGCCCCGTTTCCAGGCGGTGGATGCATGGTCACCGTAGGCAAATACCTCGAACCCTCCAACTTGATCCAACCCTTCGATGTCCAGGATTTGGATAGCCAGCTCATTTTTTCAGGACAGATTTGAATATCCAATACGGAGGAGAGGTCATTTGCAGGCGCTTCAAATTTGTGTTCTATACCGAAACCACAAGAACCTGATTTGGTTTCGGATTCCTGCTTCATCTGAAGGGACTCCGCTGTAGAGAGGGCAGCAAGAGTTTTTAGCCTCTGTTTGTTTTGAGCAAGGGTGATCGGCTTTGGTGGAGCAACATAATTCTGCCTGAATACAGTTTCTTTTTTCTCGTTTTGGGAAATAAGGGATCTTGTTTTTGTGGACACCTGTTCTCCAAGCAGAAGATTTGTTAGGTCGGATTTTTCTTCCGGGCTTAAGTCCGGCGCTAACGTTATTTTTTGATTCTCGGAGATCGAAAACTTCGAAGAATACCCCTCGTGCTCCGGTTTGATTTTTGGTCTTGGCACCGGTACCTGAATGCTCAATTCGCTTCCACTTACCCAATCGTGGGCTTGCGCTATTTTTTTATGGTCGAAGTTCTGAAAAATTCCACGATGAAAGTTTGCTGCTAACTGAAAATCAGTGAAGCGGTCTCTTGAATTGGCCTCAAGTGTTTCGATTACTTCATTGAGTCTAGAGAAACCGCTTCTCACCGGCTCCTTAACCGCCTGAGCATAAAAGACGGCTGGTCGCCTCTCGAAACGAATATTTTGGGGGCTTTTGACCGCCCCTACGAGTTCTTCACTCCCTGCATTTTGAGTTTGAGCCAGCTTGAAACTGGTTGACTCTTGCAACCACTGAATCGAACTATAATCGATTGTTCTTTGTTGAAACGATCTGACCCAATCAGCAAGGCCAAAATCCAGGTATAAACCTGCGAGGATTCCCCCGAAAAAACTGAACCCAATAGCTACAACAGCGCCAAATTCGTAAAATCGGGAGTTACTTCGTGGTGTCCCTGAATCTGAAATGAATCCGTTCATTCCTTAAAATACGGCATTCATTGCCGCAATATCCCCGTAGTTTTGATTATTCCGAAGAATCCATCAAAGAACAACGAAAATAATGAGTTAGAGGTTATTGTTTAATTTCTACCGCCAAGACTTTGCCGAATTACTGCGCGTTGCAATTTGAGTTGATATTTTCTAAAGGCTGCCGGATCGAGAGAAGCATCCGTCAACATTTGCTGGGCCTTAACCTGCGCTGCCTTTGCCCTTGATACATCAATCTCGTTCTCTAATTCCAGAGTCTCGGCAATCACCTTCACTGCACCATCCTCAACATTCACGAACCCGCTGGAAATCACTCCACGAACAGGACTCTTTCCCACTGGTGTGTATATAAAGTGTCCCGTGTCCAAAGCGGATATCATATCTGCGTGTCCAGAGAGAATCTGAATTTCGCCCTTGGAGGTGGTTACGACAAAGGAATGCACCTTTTCATCTTGTGTAAGGCGACGCTCGGGAGCGTAAACGCTCAGACTAAAGCTATCCATTCTAATGTCCTTCTTCCCTTGCGTCAGTTGAGGGTTTTTGCCTTTTCAACTGCTTCTTCAATAGTTCCAACCATGTAAAATGCTTGCTCAGGAAGATTATCGTGGGTTCCATCCGCGATCTCTCGAAAACCCTTGATGGTATCTTCGATCTTCACAAACTTTCCCTTTAGACCGGTAAATTGCTCTGCAACGAACATCGGCTGGGAAAGAAATCGCTGAATTTTACGCGCTCTAGCAACGGTCTTTTTGTCTTCTTCAGACAATTCATCCATCCCAAGAATGGCAATGATATCCTGAAGCTCTTTGTATCGCTGAAGAATTCCCTGAACCAATCGTGCGACACGGTAGTGTTCCGCGCCGACAATTTGTGGATCCAACACCCTGGAGGTAGAAGCAAGAGGATCTACCGCCGGGAAAATAGCCATCTCTGCAATTTGCCGACTCAGGTTTGTCGTGGCATCCAAGTGAGAAAACGTTGTCGCTGGCGCCGGATCTGTGTAGTCATCCGCAGGAACATAGACCGCTTGAATCGAGGTAATAGATCCTTTGCTCGTAGAAGTGATTCGCTCCTGAAGCTCTCCCATCTCAGTACCAAGAGTGGGTTGGTATCCGACCGCGGACGGAATTCGTCCAAGAAGCGCGGACACTTCGGACCCTGCCTGAGTAAAACGGAAAATATTGTCCACAAACAGGAGAACATCCCGATTTTCTTCATCACGGAAATACTCCGCAATCGTCAAAGCAGAAAGTGCAACTCGAGCTCGGGCTCCAGGCGGTTCATTCATCTGACCATAAACAAGGCTAGTCTTTTTGATTACTCCAGATTCGCTCATTTCCATGAACAAATCATTACCTTCCCGGGTACGCTCACCAACTCCAGCAAAAACCGAATATCCACCATGTTGTGTTGCAATGTTGTTGATCAACTCCATGATCAACACAGTTTTGCCAACTCCGGCTCCGCCGAAGAGTCCGATTTTTCCCCCTTTTGCGTAGGGCGCAATCAAATCAACAACCTTGATTCCGGTGTAGAAGGGCTCGACCGCAGTGGACTGTTCTTTGAAACTTGGAGCAGCACGATGAATGCCCCACTGCTTCTTGGCCACCACAGGGCCCGCTTCATCTACTGGCTCACCCACAACATTTAGAATTCTTCCAAGAGTCTCCGGTCCAACAGGCATCATGATCTGATCGCCAGTGTCGAGGGCCGGCAATCCTCGGGTTAGACCATCAGTGGCATCCATGGCGATGC
>CANGWP010000012.1 GCA_947457605.1 Bdellovibrionales bacterium
CTCAAGCTCAGTCCGCAAAGAAACGTGATTCCCGGGGATTTTATCGTAGGTGAGATGGATCAAAGTCCAATCAAAGAAGGAGTCTTTGATGGGGCAATCTCCTTGAATGCGATCGACATGCTGGAGGATCCTGAAAGCCTGCCGAAGGCCATGGTGAATGCGATTCATCAAAAGGGCTTCGCAATTCAGAGCGGTCCCTACATCTGGCATGATCGCATCTCAAAAAATCTTAGAACCCGGGCTCCAAAAGCCGTTCAGGATTCAGCAACCCTGGTGGAGTGGCTGTTTCAAAAGAACGGGTTTCAAATCGAGAAAAGCAAGAGTCATATTCCCTGGCTTTTTTTCAAGCATCTGCGACAAATTGAGCTTTATTCAGTGCATGCGTTTTTTGCAAGAATGCATGGTTGATCGAAAGTGTGCGATTCCGGACTTGAGGGAGGTTTAGACTACGGCGCCTGCCGCAGCTCCCGAGGCCCAGGCCCACTGGAAGTTGTAGCCGCCAAGCCATCCCGTGACATCAACCACTTCGCCAATGAAATAAAGCCCTGCTACCTTTTTTGCCTCAAGGGTTTTTGAAGAGAGCTCGTTGGTATCGACCCCCCCTCGAGTGACCTCTGCCTTCGAGTAACCCACGGTTTCTTTTGGCACAAAAGTCCAAGCCTTGAGCACCTCACAAAATGCCCGAAGTTCCTTTTCGGAAACATCGGGGAGGGGGCGTGAGTCCTTGAAATAGAGCTCGCAGAACCTTTCAGAGAGGCGTGCGGGCAGAAGCTCTGAGAGCAAATTTCGAACAATCGATTTGTTGCCCGTTTTCTTTTTCGAAAGAAACCATTCAAAGACATCGAGATCCGGCAGGAGATCCACCGTGACCGGATCACCCGGATACCAATGAAGTGAAGCCTGGAGAGTTGCAGGACCGCTAAGTCCCGCGTGGGTAAACAGGATTGCCTCGCGAAAGACTTTGCCCCGAACCTCGATTTTTGAATCAAAGGAAAGTCCGGCAAGCCCTCCGAATCGGGATTCATCTTCCGTACTCAAAACAAACCCATCGAGCGCAGCTGCGCGCTCCACAAGTGCGAGTCCAAATTTTTTTGCGATCTCGTATCCAAAACCGGTTGCCCCGATCTTCGGAATTGATAGGCCCCCTGTGGCAATGACCAAAGATTCGCACTCGATCGCGCCTGAAGTCGTGGTGACGAGAAACCGCAGGGGGTTCTCTTCCTCCGGCAATTGCTCAATCGAATTTACCCGGGTTTCCAATTTGAACTCGGCGCCCGCACTCTTGCATTCGGAAAGGAGCAGGTCGACGATCTGTTGGGCGCTTCCGTCACAGAACTGTTGGCCAAGTTTTTTTTCGTGGTAGGCGATCCCGTGGTTTTGAACCAGTTCAATGAAGTCTGATGGAGTGAACCGGGCAAGTGCTGACTTTGCAAAGTGGGGGTTTTGCGAAACGTACTGATTCGGGGAAGCGCCAAGGTTTGTGAAATTGCAGCGCCCGCCGCCCGAGATCAGGATTTTTCCGCCGACCTTTTTTGCGTGATCCAGCAAAATTACGTTTCTTCCGCGCTTTCCCGCCTGAATCGCGCACATCATGCCGGCACCGCCTGCTCCGAGAATGAGAACTTGTGTTTTCACAGTCATGACATCATCCCATCCTGCTTTTGCAGAGCCGCAGGATTTCTTCAAGAATGCCCTGAAACTCGCCAAGATCCCGAACCACCGTGTGTGCATATATGCTGCTTGGATCCACGAACTCATCGTGCATGGGCTTTACCTGATTCAGGAATTGGTTTCTGACTCCTTCGGGAGTCCGGCCCCGCTCTTCCACGTCCCGCTTCAAACGTCGCTCGTATCGAAGGTGTTCAGGAGTGTCAAAAAAGATCATCTGATCAAACTGGCTCCTCACCGGTTCAGGATGAAAGATCAAAATCCCATCCACGATGATGATCGGTGTGGGAAGGGCGCTCAGTGTCTGTTTGGAGCGGGTGTGGGTGACAAAATCATAGATCGGAATATCGGTTGGTTCTCCGGATCTGAGTTTCGACAGACATTTTGCGAGAAGGGGAAAGTCCAAACTGTCCGGATGATCGAAGTTCACCGATCCTCCGTCGTGGTCAAACCGGTGGGACTGATCGATGTAGAAATTGTCCTGATAGATCAGGGTGGATACCCCATTGCCCAGGCGCTCCTGAAGAGCCCTCGCAAAATAGGTCTTTCCGGAACCGGATCCGCCTGCAATTCCAAGAATGAACGGCTTATTTGGTCTGGTAGAGCCGATCACCTGCGTCTCCCAGTCCAGGGATCAAGTATCCCTGCTCGTTCATGCTCTTTTCTATCTGAAGCGTGTACACCACCGTGTCCGGATGAAAATGCTTCAACCGCGCCACGGCCTCTTCACTGATCAAGATCGAGAGAATCCGGATTTTTCCCACCCCGTAGCTCTTCAAGCGGTCGATCGCAGCGATCATGGTGTCTGCGGTTGCGATCAAGGGGTCACACAGAAGAATCTCGCGTCCCTGAACCTCTTTTGGCATTTTGAAGTAATATTCAACCGTATTGTGGATGAACTTGTCGCGATAAATGCCAATGAAGCCCGCAGATGCGATCGGGATCATGTCAAGCACGGCATCAAGCATCCCGTTTCCGGCGCGCAGGATCGCAACGGCGATCGGAGCACTTGAGATTCTTTGCACCTCCGCCATTGCAAGCGGTGTTTCAACCGGGACGTGATCCACATGTTTCCAGTCCCGCATCGCCTCGTAGGCCAGGAGCTTTGAGATCTCGCGAGTGAGATCCCGGAATTCCTGGGATCGCGTGTTTTTGTCGCGCAGATATCCCAGTTTGTGTTTCAAAAGCGGATGTTCCAATACCGTGATGCTCATCGGGTTCTCCTAAAAAACAGTTCCGTCGCTAACGATGCGGATCGGGGGTTCACTTGAATTTCGATTCAACTTTGCGATCTTTCGTCCGGCCCACCAGGTCCCGCCCTCGAGCACCTTTGCCAGCGGAAATTCATCCGGCGTCTTTCCAAGGCTGTTCTGAATTTCGGCACCCACGCGGTCGAGGAGTGCCACGGTCAATGCCCGCCACTCCAAAATAAGGTCAGAAGAGGGATGATGGGGAATGTTTGCCAGAGCCTGATCCTGAAAAGTAATGAGGCCGCTATCGAGAAACAAACCACCGTTCCGGTATTCGGCAAGACCCGTCAGTTCCTGGACTCCGGTGATCGTGAGGCCTGCTTCCATCAGGGGCTCAAGCAAGGAATACGTCATCCACTGCGAGAGCTTGTGAAAACCGATCATCCCGAATTTCGAGTGCTTCCACGCATCGCCAAGGTTCACCCCCTCATACTCCAAGCGCCCTGGCCAAATGGGTCCAAGCGAGAGCAACACGGCTTTTAGTACTTCCCGCGCTGGAATCGTGCTTCCATGGGTTTGAACCAGATAATCCACAAGGCTTCCGGGCCGGTGATCCTTGAAATAAACCGGATTCTCGAGAACCCGGCCCAGTTGATTGAGAAGTCCGGTTCTTCCGCTCAGTCCTACCAAGGGGTTTTCAGGACTTACTTGAAAAGCCCTTGCGACATGGTTTTCGGTGATGTTCTTCAGTCCGTCTGCGGTAGACGGGAGCATTCCCGAATAGAGAAGGTGAAAGCTTGCCACGCCAAGGCCTTCGGAGCGGTTGTAGGTTTTGTTTGTTTCCGTTTCAAAATATTTCCAATCCGGTCCGGCTCCTGCATCGAGCAATACCGATGGAATCACGAGGTCAAACTGAATCCGCGCCATTTCAAGGGGATCGACCCCTGCATGTTTTTTGCGAATCCATGACATGCGGTCAATTCCACCGACTCGAAAATGACCCCATCGCGAATGAAAGGGGATCTTCAGATCCGGGTAGTTTTCCCGAATCACTTCAAGAACGAAATCCACTGTGGGTTTTAGTTTTGATTCGTCATAGCGGAAGTGGGTTTCGTTCCTAAGGGCATTAGCAAAGACCATCTCCGCACCCTCACGGACAAATGCCGGAGAAAGATAGTGATCGAGCTTATTCAATGTTCCGCCCCTTTACTTTCTTCAGGTCCTCGACCGTTTTCTTTGGTTCGGTTGAAAAGTACCCGGCAGCTTTTTTCGCCTCCATTTCGACCGAAGCGTCGGCCGGAATCAGTTCTTCCGGGATCGAGATCCGGTTGATCACCTTGATTCCGCTTCCGACGATCGCATTGTATTTCATGTTGCTCATGGAGTGCAGGTTGTCGATCTTGGTGATTCCAAAGAGGTGCAGACAATCCGGCATGAATTCTTGAAAGCGCGCATCCTCGACTCCCGCCACACACTCGGTGCGCTTGAAGTAGGTTGCGGCTGTGTCTCCGCCCTCCTGACGCTTTCTTGCGTTGTACACGAGGAACTTCGTCACTTCTCCGAGAGCGCGGCCTTCTTTGCGGTAGTATGCGATGATGCCCACGCCGTTTCTTTGTGCGGTCCGCGCAGCGTCCTCGATTCCGTACATGAGGTACGGTCTGCAGGTACAAATATCCGATCCGAATACATCCGACCCATTGCATTCATCGTGAACGCGGCAGGTGAGCTCGATCTTTTCGTTGGCTAGATTCTCGGGACTTCCAAAAATATACACGGTGGTTGATCCGATCGGCGGGAGCCAGACCTTGAGATCGGGACGGGTGATGAGTTCGGGGCACATTCCTCCGGACTCGTTAAACAGGGTACGCCTCAACACGCCTTCATCCACATTCAGTCGCCTCGCCATGCCAGGCAGGTACCAGACAGGCTCGATCGCGACCTTTGTGACCTTGATGTCCATGTTGTCTTTTACAATGGTGCCATCCACTCTCAGGCGTCCTGCCTTGATTGCATCATGAATTTCAGGGATTTGAAGGTGCGCCTGAGTCACTGCAATGGAGGGACGGATGTCATAGTCGCGATCGAAAAAGCTCTTGAAATGAAGAGCAGGATCAAGACCCCAGGGGTCAAGAGTGACGATCTTGGTCGGGTCAAACCATGATTCATAGGGCCCGATTTTGACAGGGCTCTCGGTGTTGTGCAGGTCGGGGCGATGGGTTTGAGAAAACTTTCCCGATGCGATCGAAAGTGCACGGTAAACCGTGTAGGACCCGGAATGGGTTCCAATCGCGTTCCTCGCGCGGGGATTGGTTTGGGAGGCAACCACCGGTCCTCGCTTTACCGGATCGCGATCCCCCCATGAAAGGGAAGGGGATTCAGGGTATTTCAAGTTGGAATGGGTGGCGAGGATCACATGGCTTGATCGTTCCATTTTATTCATGTTCGGTACTCCTTATGACATCCAAGTGGAGTCGCTTTGCATTTCCCACTTTGTCGTGATTTTTTTCACATCGCTCCAAAAATCAAGGGAGTGGGCTCCGGTGATATCCCCATGCCCGAATTTCGATGCGCGAACGCCGCCAAAAGAAAATGGTTCACGGGGTACAGGCACACCGACATTCACGCCCACCATACCGGCTTTTGCTTCGCGCGTGACCCGATCGGCCATCGCACCACTTGAAGTGAACACACTGCAAGCGTTGCCGTAGGCTGAGGTGGCTTGAATGGCGAGAGCCTCGCTCAGGTCCTTGACCCGGATGATGCTGAGGATTGGTCCAAACAGTTCGGTAACGTGCGCATGCGACCCGGGCTTTACATGATCCAGGATGGTCGGTCCGATCCAGTTTCCGGAGTTCATTCCAGCCGGAGCAGTCGCCTTTCTGCCATCAAGTAGCACTTTCGCGCCTTCCTTTTCCGCCTGATCGATCGCAGATCTCAGGAAGTCCTCCTGGGCTTTTGAAATGATCGCGCCCATGTCATTCCCGAGGGTAAGAGAGGCAGCCCGAGCTTTGATCTTCTCAAGGTGGGCATCCACTGCTCCAACCGCGAGTAGAACCGAGGCCGCCATGCAGCGTTGGCCTGCACAGCCCGTAAAGGAGTCTGAGATTCCGATTCCGGAAAGTTCAGGATTCGCATCCGGAAGCAGGATGATGTGATTCTTTGCACCACCAAGTGCCAGGACCCGTTTTCCAAGTCTGGTCCCGCGTTCGTAAACAATTCGGGCAACCTTGGTGGATCCCACAAATCCGATCGCCTGGATGATCGGATGGTCTATCAGGAGTTCCACCGTCTTTGCGCCCCCGGGCAGTACCGTGAGAACTCCGGCGGGGAGGCCTGCCTCAATCAGTGCGTTTGCAATCCTAAATGAGGTGAGCGGAGTTTTGTCGGAGGGTTTCCAGACGTAGGCATTTCCAAGTGCAATTGCGATCGGAATCGTCCACATGGGAACCATGGCCGGGAAATTGAAAGGGGTGATGTTAAGCACCACTCCGAGTGGCTCGCGGCGGTATTCGCAGCTTACCCCGCGCGAAACTTCCAGTTTCCCATTCAGGTCGAGGTTCTGAATGGAGAGCGCGAACTCGAGCACTTCGATTCCCTTGAGTAACCCGGCTTTACCTTCCTCGAAGGTTTTTCCGGACTCTGCAGCCTTCAGGTGCGAGATCTCATCGATGTCCCGAAGCAGGATGTTTCGAAACTGAAACAGGACTTTGGATCGCTCCTTGATGGGCAGTTTGGCCCATTCTTTTTGAGCAAGGCTTGCGGCTTTGAGAGCAGTCTCGATCTGGGCTGCGGATGGCTCGGATGCCACTCCGATCTTTGCACCGTTGTAGGGAGAGTGAACTGGAGTCTGGCTTTCCTCGCCTTGAATCCATTCGCCGGCGATCAAGCAATTTGCTTGAATCTGTGACTTGGGAAGTGTCGCTATCATAGGGGGAGGACTATATCCGATCATGCCCGTTTTCGCCAACTTTTGACAAAATGCGGGACTCAGGTGCGCTGAACGGTCTTCAGGAATTTGAGCAGGTAGGCGTAGGTGGAGAGCAGGCTCCAAAGCAGTCCCTGGAAGCCGTTGAAAAGGTTGAGCTGCAGTATGTAAAACTGGATGAATTTTGCTGGAAAAAGGGCAGCTCGGATCAGTGCTTCAGGTCTTGATGTTTTCGCCCGGAGGGAGGCTGCGCCAAGCGTAGTGTATCGGTCCATCTTTTTGAAATAGTGCGGGAGATCCGGATAACTGAAGTGAAGGATATGGTTTCGGGTCGTAGTATCCCGGGGAGCGGGGATCACCACCTTCTCATGAACCGAAGCACGATCAAAGTCTCCTGCCGAACGCTTGAAAATCCGCAGAACCCGAACCCGGATTTCGCGGCCTAAGCGAAAAATCCTGTTTAGGAATACAAGTCTTGATCTGATCCAAATCGCGTTCAGGTTCGGATTTTGAATGAGGGATCTGATCTCCGTTGCAAGTTCGGGTGTCACCCATTCATCGGCATCAAGACTAAACACCCAGTCGTTGGAGGCAAGACTCGCAGCGTGCGATTTTTGGGCCCCGAAGTGATCGAAATCCCGGTGCATGACAGTGCAGCCAAGGCTCCTCGCGTACTCGATCGATCCGTCCGTGCTTCCACTGTCCACAATGATGATCTCATCACAGAAGCGGAGAGACGGAAGAGATCTCTCAAGGTTTTTTCGTTCGTTGAGAACGATCATGATTGCACTGATCCGAGTGCCCGAGGACATGGTCATGGAGGGCAGAGTAACGGAGGGAAGGTCGGGCGGTCAATCCGCTTTCAATGGTGATCAGTACGAGTCAAAATCGGATTGAATTCTCTTCTTTTTGCGCTTGGCTTTCTTCTTCATTTTCTTTTTGGATTTGGCCTTCGCTTTCTGTTTGGACTCAAGGGAGGCAAGCTTCCGCTGAACCTTGAGCTGGCCCTTCTCGATTTTAGCCAATTGTCCCTTGATTTTTTGGCACTTTCCTAGCTGGTGTTCCGCTTTCTCAGGGTAACCCAGGCTTGAAAGGCGTTTTACTTCGGACTGGCATTTTTTCAAATCAGCCCGTAGATGCTTGCTGCGATTGGGAAGCGACTTTGCTTCGCCGAGCAGCGGTATCAACAATCCCAGCATCATCACAACGAGGGTTTTCCATTTCATTTTCTTATTCATCCTTACTTCTCCCATAAATTAAAATTCATTTGCCAAAAGCGGTTCCCCGATCGGAAAGTCCGGCTCAAGCCACTCCCTTTTTTCGAAGTGCGCTCTCCGAGAGCCATTCTTCAAGTCGCTTCAACTGTCCTGGTTCGGTGTCCGTGAATTGGATCCTTCGTGGGTCCTTTGGATCCGCAAGAACCTTGCAGGAAATCTGAACGTTTTCCCGGAGGTCCGGATGGCTCACAAAGATCGTGCATTTCTGGGAAATAAACGCATGTGGAACCGGGCGTTTTAGCTTCATCCCGCCCATCGAAACATCCTCAGTCGTATTCCGATAGCTGTGGGCCCCGGTGATAAGCACGACTCGAAACTCAGTAGTGAATCTCGAATGGATCCTTCTGTCCTTTTCGTTGAACCGTCTGTCTTCAACGGGCTTGGGTGTTGCGGTCGCAGGCAGCGGAGGAGGCGCAGAGGGAGCGTGGCTGGGCGGGTGAACCGCAGTGGCTGCTTCCACAGCCACTCTGGGCGCAGTTCGATGAGTGGGCGGCTCCATTCTGACTTCGGGAGCGGGAGACTTAACTCCTTCCTCCTTTAGAAACCAGTCATCATGATGCTTCAGTACGCTTTGAAGACATTCTGCAGAATGTGCGTCATGAACGATGATGGATTCGCTCGGATTGCTTTGGTTGATAAAGGTCCAGGTCCGTCCTGTATTTTTCATATCTGATAATAGTTTACTAAATAAATTACCCGATTGGAATAGTCAAAAAATGAATTTGATTGTGAATTGACGTTAATTTTTTCAAATATATCAATGATTTAGCAGTGTCCGTACCGACACATGCGAAAACGCCATCCGCAGATTCAACGGATGGCGTTTAAAAGTCATGAATGAATCGGATGTTCTTTAGGTTCGCTTTCCTTGAAAGACGAAAGGATAAATGACGGTCGTGGGAAGTCCGTTCGGAGACTTAGGAAAATTCATTCCTTGGATCACATCAAGCACGCAAGTTTTCAAGTTCGAGGATTCAAGAGTTGCCTTGTAGATCTGGGCACTGATGACACTTCCTGCGGGGGTGATTTGCCATTTGTAGACAATTCGCCCCTCAAGGTTCGGATTTGAAATCAAGCCACGCTCATAACAAGTGCGGATCTGGGAGCGATATGAAAGAATGATTCTGCGCACGGTCTCGCGGTCAAGTCCGCCTCCCGCCACCGAGAAGTCGCCCCCTTCGGTGGAGCCAATGGAAGACGCTCCTTTGGATGCTGATCCTGCAAATGAGCCCGGCTCTCCTGATCCATTGGTCTCAGTGCCGAGCTTAAGACCCGACTGTCCGCCGGATCGTGCGATCAAACCAGAGGAGTTCGGATTGGGCTTTGAGATTCCTGACAAGGTGGTGGAGGCAGAACTCAAGCTCTTTTCGGGCATCTTGGAGTCCGGTCCGCCGCTTTTGCCGCTTCCAAGAACCGCAGAAGGAGGTGTTTTCAAAACAATCTGAGGATTGTCACTTCCAGTTGCGGTCTCGCGAACAACCGCATCGTTCATCATTTGGTCAGCCTTGATCCCAGGCCCCTTTTTGGATGCCTTTGAGAGAGCTCCAAGAAGTCCAACTTGATTCACATTCTTTACCGGAGCTTCCGAGTTCAGACCGGCCTTTGGAGCAGCCTCAGGAGCTTTGACCACTTTGGCTTCCACAGCCTTGCTGGGCGTGCTGGTTTTTTGGGTTTTTACTATTGGATCCGGCTTTTTCGCAGGAGGAGGTTTTGGAACAGATTTTTGAACTTCCTTTGTGGGCTCTTGTGGAATCTCCGGATCTTTTTTAACTTCGGGCAGCGGAACAGGAATTGGAGTCGGTTCTGCCGGTACTTCGATTCTTGCCACCCTGGGCAATGCCGGAACCTTTTCACCTTCGGATGGAACCAAGTCGGAACGAATGATCAAAAGCAGAAGAAACACCAAAAACAAAATGGCAAAGGTCAGTCGCTTGAGGAGCGGACTACCCCAGAAATCCCTCGGAATCGGAGGGGCGACAATCTCCTCAACGAACCGAATGTAGAAATCGCGCCCATTCCATCGAACCTGCAGGAAATCAGTCGGGCGAAGGGGAAGTACTTCGTTTGCCGAGATTTTTCGCCCGGAAAGGATCAAGTCAGCACCTGGCATTTCAGAAAGCAGAATGTTGATGATGGCTTCCGTCTTGAGTTTAGGGTGCTCGATCTTGAAACTCTTGAATTCCCGGCTTAATGATTCGATTTTTTGGTTCTTTTTTTCAATCGGGAAGTGGCGGATCTCCTCAATCGCCCCGGAGTCTGTTCTCACCTGTACGAATTCGATCAAATCGGGATCGGAGAAAGAACGCTTGGCGAGACTCTCCACAATCTGTCCGCCGATCATCTCACTTGATTCCAGTACGCTATCGATCACTCGAAAGGAAAGATCTCCAATCGTAATGGGAGCCTTTCCAAGAACCACACCTTCCGCATTTTCCTCAGAGGTGGATACATCCACAATGGACCAGTTTCCTTTGGAAGAATCAAAGATCCCGCTGCCAAGCCATTCCACAATGAAGTGAATGGCCTTGATCCCCGGCGCCCGCAAGACCACATCGCACGTCGGAGACCGACCAATGATCAAAAGGGGTTTGGTCAACTGAGTGGTGGCGATCTCCAGTTTGTTTCGTGAAAGAGTTAAAATTTTCATGAAGTGAATCCCCTTTATTTATTTCACAATTTTGGGCGAGGACAACCTTGGTCTACGGCTACGGTCACTCGCGTGGAAGTCATTGAAAGTTTTCCGGTCATAAAGAACCGCACCAAGTTCCGTGGTCTCTGTGTCCAGCTGCAGAAAAAGTTCTGGCGCTTTTTTTTCCCCTTCAATCACATCCGCCTCGAAATCGAGAACTTCGTTTTTTTCGGCAGCGACCGCAACCCGAGACGGGAAGTGGGAAATCGAGATCAAGAGCAGAAAAAAAGAAAGCGTTCTCATGGGTTCTCCTTGATGTTTGCCCGAACCATTTTCTTCCAAGCATCGATCACGGCCTTTTGAGAGCTTTTTTCAAGTTCATCCAGCACATAGACCTTCATCGTTGAGTTCGGATTCATGAAGAGCAGGATTCCAGCGCGTATCATAAAAAAATCAGCATCATCCTTGATCAGGGTCGGCTTGTAATAGTCCAGAAGTGCCAATGCCCCGATTTGGTTGCCTGCTTCCAACTCTTTGCTCAGATTCTGAAGCTTCTGGCGGTAAACTTGGGGCCAAGGCCAGTCGCTCATGTCCGGTGACGGCAAAACCCGGGCTTCCAAGGCAGCTGAAGACTTGCCAATTTCATCCTGAATCCCTTTTACAAGAGTCTCAAATTCCTTCGACTGCTGCTGGAATTCCTCAGCGGCGGACTTAAGGCCGGACTTGTATTCTTCCAGTTGTTCAGGCTTAAGTTCTTTTGGAACCGGAGAGTTCAAGATGAAGTTCGCCATCTGAGACTCAAGCTGCATCGCTTTTTCAAGAACCCTGAGACGCAAATCCTGGGGCTTTCCCTTGATGGCTTTCATCAGGTTGGCCCGGACCGAATGAACCCCGTCGATGTTTGCCTGCATGACTTTTGCTTGTTTTTCAGCAGAGAGCTTTTCAAGCTCGGGAAAACGGATGGAAGACATCTGATTTTCGATTTGAATCGGGGAGTCCTGACCCTTTTCCACGAACGGATAGTTCCTGCCCAAAAGTGCCTCGAGTTCCGGGGACCGGATCAGCTGACGCTTGTCATTTGCAATTCGGATGGCAAGCCCGGTGATCACTCTCTCGGAGTCAATGAGACTCCTGGAATTGGACTGGGCATAGGCAATCACCGTTTGGGGGTTGGCCAGAGCGAAAAGTCCCATGAAGTATTCTCTTTCGGCGGGCTTCAAGGCGGAGAAATCCTGATTGGTGAAGTTTCCTCCCTTAAAGAGGGTGGCGAGAAGTTTTCGTTGTTGCCAGTCAGGGGACGGGTGAGTGTTTTGAATGGTTTTTGCAAACGAAGCAGCAAGATCGTAGTTCGCTACACCCACAAGAGTGGTCCAAAGTTCGACCCGGATGGGCTCGTACTCCGGAAGAGGGGACTCTTCCTTGGGGAGTTTCTCGATACCTTCTACCACTTCCGGATAGAGCTTTTCGGATATGAGATACCTGAAAAAATCAACCCTTGCGATACTGATTTTGCCTACATCCTTGCAATAGCTGATGAAGGTTTCGAGATAGGATCTGTACTGCTCAAGGTCTTTCTTGCCTTTCGCCTTCATGGCAAGCTGAAGCGCCGATTCGCGATAGAGCTCAATTGCCTTTGATCCTGATGCGATGTAAGAGGCGCCGCGTTTGTCATTCAATACGGATTCATAGTCGGCGAGTTTGAATCGCGCGTATTGAAGACGAAAAAAATGGTCTTCCGTTGGGGCTTTGTTCATGATTTCGACCAGAACGGGAAGGGCGTTTTTCTCGCGGTTCTGATCCATTTCAATCTGGCTGTAAAGCTCGGCGACCGAAACCCATTGTTTGGAGTCCGGATATTTTTTGATGAAGTCGGGGAGGCGCCTCGATTTCTTTTCCACCCATTTTTTCGAGTCCGGACCTGTCGAAGACTGCTTCAGGAATTGCTCGATCGCAGCGATCTGATCAAGATAAGCCCGTTCTCCAAGGTGGGAGAGATTCTTGTTTGCATTGCCGATGATGATGTCGGAAACCTGGTCGATGCAAACCCAGTCTTTCATTTCAAGGCAAACGTCACTCCAGAGAGCGATGATGGAGGGGTAGTTTTTCTTTTTGTTGAAGTACCGATGGTAAAATGCGAACTGATCCTTCAATGCTTTCGCAAGATCGGCCTGAGTCAGTGCCTCGTTCAATTTCACCCGCCCGGCGAAGGAGTCGATGTGGGACTTCATGATCGCCTGGGTTTCGTTTTCGATTTCTGCCTCAAATTTTGGAAATACCGTGAGGAAACTCTTTGGATTGAGTTTTCCGAGAGCGTCCGCAACCCGGTTGAATGCTTCCATATGGGCGCGGGATGCATAGATCTTGCGCTGAACGCGGAGGTTCGCGATCATGAAGTCGAGGCGTTTTTCGGGGTTCTTCTCAAGAGTGAGAAGCCTCTCGACAATGATTCCGTGCTGAGCCGCCAGTCCTGAGGCTTCCAGGTTTGGTCGCACTTCTGCAAGAAAGTTAGCGCGTTCAGCCGGAATGATCAGGTCCATTTCCGCGTGCTTGATCGACCCCATGACATCAGGTTGATGGGTGACAAGGTAGGCGAGATCCCTCATCGCGTCTTTTCCCACTCCGGATCTCGAATTGGAGCGAGCAACCCGTGCCAGATATTGTTCGGCAAGGCTGATCTTCTCAAGATTGATCATGCACCAGCCAAGTTTATAGTATGCAAGCTCCTGCCATTCTGGAGTCATTTTGGAGTAATAGGTCTGGTAGTAGGTGGCGGCGTCCTGGAATCTCCCCCGCTCAAAAAGATCCTCGGCAATCAAGAGACCGATTCTTCCCGCGCGATCAGCTGGAGGATTGAGTTTCAAGACCTCATAAAAGGAAGCCATCGCAGCCGGAGTTTCATCAAGGTAAAGATAGGCACTACCCTTGATGTCGTAGGCCTTCCAGGTCTGCTCCTGTGTTTTTGCGGGAGACTGCAAGATTTCGTCTGCGTCCTTGATTGCGGCATTGAGATATTTCTTGATCTCTTCGCTGATGGTGTTCGACTTGGACATCAAAAGAATCTGTTTGGCATAAAGATTCAATGCTGCCGCATGATTTGTCAGCATTTGATTTCGACTTTGTCCGGGCGGAAGCTTTCGCAACAAAAGAGAAAGGCTCGAGATGGTCTGGGCGGATTGCTTGAGCGCCTCGGAGTCGAGACGCTTTTCGTCAATGATGGACTTCGAACGATTTTGATTCTTACTCTTGAATTGGTTTTCTTTCGGGGTTTGAGTCGGAGTCGGTTTCGCGTCCGCTTCTTTTCCTACGAGGAAGTCCGCCTTCATGGATTTTCCATCCGCAAGAGCGTGCTCACCCAGCAGACTAAGTGCAAAACCCATGCAAATTATTTTCCTTTGGTGCATAGGCTCTCTCCAATCAACACGTGTTTCCCGATTTCATCGAGCCACTCCTCACTTGAATCCGCAGGCCAAACTTCCAAGTCTCTTTTGAGAAGTTCATCACGGCTTTTCAGTGACTCGACTGGTTTTAGAACAGCGGATGTGTCACTGACTTTTGCAAGGTGTGCGTAGGCAAGAATGGTTTTCAGATCCGATAGAATAACCGGTTTTTGCTTCTCGTAGACCCGGTTCAGTGCTTGAGCGATCTCCTTTTGCTCATTCACACGATCCCCAAGAGGGACAATTCTAAGAAGATCCGTAGGTCTGGGCTTTGCCTTCGAAAGTTGCCACAACAGAGCGGTGGTAATGTCCTTGCTTACCCAGTCTTTGATATCCCCTTTGGAAAGTTTTTCCTCGTATTGTTTCATTTCAGCATTCACCTGATTGAGCTCGTCTTCACGACAGAGCCGCTTGAAGAGATAGCTTTGAATCAGATAAGACTCGGTAGGCAGGTAGGTGTAAAAATATCCTGACCGCTGGGACGCAATTGCTCCAAGCGCTATGTCCACCCGTCCAGCCTTGAAGGCAGCCCACATTTTTTCAAAAAGAACCTGGCGGATATGAGGGTATGCGGTGTTGATCCACTGATAAACCTCCATGGATTCCTCATAACGACGAGCTCCGTAGAGTGCGCGCCCCATGGTATGAAACACATAGGGGAGAAGAATTCTTGCGTCCGGCCTGGAACGAATCAATGTTTTAAGCTTTTTTGCAACAGACTGGGCTTCGGCAAAAGCCTCTTCATATTTTCCGGCAAGCATGAGCGTGTCGGCTTTTTCAAGTTGAAGATCCAGTTCATTTTTTCCAGAGGCGTTCCGCGCATTCCAGAATGAAATCAGGTCATATCCAACCCGATCGCAATTCTGAGAGATGAGATTTTTTATTTCGAACCACTCGGAGTGGCTCATTTTCAGGGAGTAGGCCTTTCTTACGAAAACGCGGAATCCAAGAAAGTCTTTTGCGAAGATCAATTTTTTTGCTTGGATCGAAATCTTGGGCCTCGGTCCGGCTTTCGCAGCGGATTTTCCAACGGGAGTTTTGGACTTGGCAGCCTCGGAGTTGGCCATAGGGACGATCAAACCAGCAAGCAGAATCGCGGAAACCCATGATCGAAACATCATTTTTTCACACCTTCTCCTTGAGCCACAAATAAGATCGAATTGAAACCCATCTTTCGGAACGTGGCAACGACATCGTAAACGTCCTGATAAGGGGTATTTTGATCTGCCAACAGGTTCAGCGGAAATACCGTCGCTTTGGATTCCTTTTGGCGTTTTCTGTACTCCTCGAATTCAGGCTTCAGACGTGCGAGGGTTTGATCCGCTTCCGAACCCCGGAAATCCTGAAGTGGAATGGGACTGCTGGCCATGCTGAAGATCACCTGATCCTTCAGGATGGCGACTCGAGGCCCGGCCTCAATGCCTTCCTTGCTCTGACTCTTTGGAATTTTCATGTCGCCAGGGATGACAATGTCGGTTGCCCCGAAAACACCGCCGAGCACCAGGAAGATCACAATCATCGAGAAAACGTCGATCATTGCAGTCAACTGGAGCTCAACGGGACCTTTTTTGCCCTTTTTTGGAAGAAATTCAGTGCTCATTTTTGATCCGCCTCGCGATAAGAAGCCAAAACGATGTCCGGAAACTTTTCACGGGCCCCATCCATGATAGAGATCAGGGATTGGTAGGGGAGATTTCCCTCCAAGGAAACCTGAAGTGTCTTCTCACCCGGAAACTTTGCCGAGAATTTTTCCGCTTGCTTGCGAACCACATCCAGCAACGAAGAACCATCTGCCGAACTCTGGATCTGGTCGGGAGATGGTCCTCCCCAGATCAGGGTTGAAATGAACTTCCCCGCGCCTTGAGAACGCAGAACAAGTCTCGGATTCATGGGTTGGGTTGCATTGCTCCCGGTTGCTGTAACCGTCGCAGCAGGGGGCAGAGTCAGTTTCGTATACTCCATGAAGGTGGTGGACATGAGGAGAAAGAAAATGACCGTCGTCAACATGTCCAGAATCGGGACAATATTCAAATCCTGGACATGCTTCTTTTTTTTGGTTTGCAGGATTTGGTCGATCATTACTTGTTAACCCGCTCGGATTGCTCAATCCAGGTGATCACTTTGAGACCGGTGTCTTGAGCATCACCCACGATGGATTCTCCCTTGGAAACGCAAAGGGTGTGAATCACCATGGCCGCAATCCCCACGCAGAGTCCTGCGGCCGTTGCATACATTGCTTCTGAAATCCCGATTCCAAGCATTCTTGCTTTCTCGGCCGGGTCGGCATTTGCAATGGACGCGAAAGTTTTGATCAGACCGCTGATGGTCCCAAGGAGACCCAGAAGTGTGGCAACGTTTGCAATCAGCGCAAGGTATCCGACACGAGCCTCGCACTTGTGACTTACTTCAAGCACTGCACCCCCAAGGGCGGATTTCATGGCTTCCCGTCCGTTTTCAACCGCGACCAGTCCGGATTTGATTACGCTCATTTCCGGCGAATTCGGACGCTTGTCACAGATTTGAATTGCGTCAGTGTAGCGTTTGTCCAGGATCAGGCTTCGAATGGTTACGATTGACCCCTTCACGTTATAAGACATGCCCAAGAAAAGCACAGCAAGTCGCTCAAGGCCGATGATCGTAAGGACTGCGCCCGCACCGAAAATCAGATACGCCGCGAGTCCACCATGTTCCATTAGAGTTTGAATAGCAGTCATTGTTTCCTCCTCATGACAAAATCGTTAAAGATAAAAATTCACACCTAATTCCGAGAGCAACACGCCCTTGAAAGACTTTTCATTGTTGACCACGCTTTGAATGTAGCCGTAATCAATGCAGAAGCGTAATCCCATGTATTTCCCAAGGAAAAAGGTCTTTCCAAGCCCAAGCTTGAAGCCCATGCCCCTGGTGGTATCGTACTGAATCTGGGATGCTCCGAATTTGAGGAAAGTGTCGCTCCGAATGATCGTGTTCATGCCGAGACTGTCTTTGCCGTAAAGCGGCGCCCAGAGAACCTCAATTCCATACTGGTACTTCGGTCTGGCGGCCGTAATGGTCGCCTGCTGCCCCCCTTGAAGAGTGAGACTGCTTACCAGATCCACAATGGAACGCTTGTTTACGATATAGAGTGGCGAAAACTGAGCATAAATCTCAAGGAAGTCACTGATCGCGTACCCTGGGTTGATGCTTATGGAATAACTGGTGTAGGGCCCATCCGAAAAATCGAGGGTCCCGTAGGTTGACAACAGAAAACGACCCCGTTTTCTCATGGCTTTTCGCTGAACAACGCCCATATCCCGAAAAACATTGGAAACCTCATCGTCCGACCCAATTCGCACCGACGCATCCAGAGGAGTTTTCCCGGAAGAAGAGTCAGAAGCAGATGCTGCAGAAGCTTCTGACGCATCGCTTGAAGAAGATGCTGCAGGCGGTGGAGGGACGTCCTCGGCCTTGGCATTGTGTGCGAGGTTTAGAGCCAATACAGCGGAAATCAAAGCGAACTTGCTCATTCTCTCTCCTTGAGAAACCGGTGGTAATGCCCTTAACGTTTCCAGTTTATTCTAGATATGAGGAGATGCAAGTCAAAATCCTTGCGGAGCAGATGAAAAGTGAGGGACCTGTCCTAAATCGGAGTTGCTTTTTTTGATTCTTTCGAACTTTTTTGAATTCGCAGTTCCTGATACCCGAAGGTGTCGTCTTTTTCCCGGGTAAATCGGACATCCTGGTATTCTGCGATGGAAAGCTCAATCGTGGTGTAGATGATGTTCTCGCCCATCAGATGGCCGCCGATGGTTTCTCCGGAGGGCAATGAAACGCTCGCGTGAATGTGCATGGTCTCTGAGTCGAGCATTCCAGTCAGGGATGTGATTTCGAAATGGCCCTCTTTTGTTTCGGCTTTGGGTTGATTGGCAAAGCGCAGGGTTACTTTCTTCAGGCTCCCAACGGCGCTGAGAATGCTTGCCGCATGAATTCCGCGGGTTTTGGCCCAAAGCTTCAGTTCGCTTGTCAGATCCTGGTTGGGGCGCAAACGTACCAAGTGGGCCTTGATCCGGGAAGTTTCCCAATTCATCGACTTCAACTCCTCTTTCTCTACAGCTGCCGCAAGTGCGTTCATCGGTGATGTTCCAAGGGCAAAGATCAGGACAAAGATTTTCATTCCCTTTCTTTTAGGGGAGCTTCACCTTGGATGCAAGTTCGTTTCGATCGCCCCGAATCAGGATCCGATCCCGGGCGCGATCAATGGATTTTTCATAAAGCGGGTCATAATAATGCACGAGAAGTGCCTCCACCCAATCTTGGTGGACTTCGGAGAGTGCGAAATCCTTCGAATCAAATGCGGAACGAATCATCTTTTCGATTTCAGAATGTTTTAGGCCGCCCAGTTTTCGCTGAATCCGTTTTAGGTTTCCGAGAAAAAAGTCTTTCACTTGTTCTTTGGGTTCTTGATCGTGGATGATTTTTTTCAGAACATATTCCCGCGTGAGATTCTGGATTCTTTTCTCGATTTGAACCTCGAGCAAGAGGATCCTGGACTTTTTCATTTGAGAGAAAAGCGTCTCGGGAACGATCAAGGAACCGATCATCACCGACTCGTCCTCAAGTAGGATCGGTGTGCCGGCAGGCATTTTTAGAAGTTCGGTGCTTAAAGCGTTCTCAAAAGTGGCTTGGGCCGGTTGGGCGCCCATGGAGCCAAAGCTGGAGCCTCGGTGGTTTGCAAGCGCTTCGAGATCCACGTGGGGTGAGCCGCATTCCTTCAAAAAAGATGTTTTTCCCGAGCCCGTTTTTCCTCCCACCAGCAGAAAACTGGACTGAGTCGAAATCTCGTGCAAACGCATCAAAAGATGGTTGCGCAGTGCTTTGTACCCGCCTTCGATTCGTTGAGTTTCAAAACCCGACTCTTTCAGCCACTCGATGGAAATGTTGGAGCGTAGTCCGCCCCGGTAGCAATACAAAAGAGCCGAGGGGTTTGATTTCAAAAAATCCATCCAGCGCTTGATGCGCTCTGATTTGGTCTGACCCCGGACCAGTTCGTGGCCCAGTTTGATCGCTTCGTTGGCACCTTTCTCGCGGTAGCATGTGCCCACAAGTCTTCTTTCCTCGTTCTCGAGGATGGGCAGGTTTGCGGAGGATGGAAAGTGTCCCGCATCAAATTCGATCGGAGCCCGAACGTCGATCAAGGGCGTTCCTGAAACGAATATTTTGTCAAAATCAATCCTGCAGTTCGAGTTCATGATCTTGTCTGGGGATGGCTTCCCCGATGATGGCGGCTTTTTTGAACCTGGTCTTTAATTTCGCCAAAATCAAAGAGGATGACTCCGGGGCAACGGAAAGAAGAAGTCCGCCACTGGTTTGAGGGTCAAAGCAACTTAGCAGAGAGTCTTTGGTGGGGGTTCCCGCCACCCGGATGTGGTTCTCCGTGTAGATTCGATTCGTGCTGTGAGCCCGGGTGAGGTTTTCCGCATTGAGGGATGAAACGGTTCGCTCGAAGAGGGGAATGGAACGAAGTTGAAATTGCAACGTGACGCCCGATGCCTTTGCGAGTTGGTAGGAGTGACCTGCGAGACCAAACCCCGTGATGTCAGTTGCGGCATGGATGGAACGTAGATCGGAGGGAGAGAGGATATCTGCGATTTTGTTCAGTGTGGTCATGGACTCAATGGCATCGCTGATCTCAGATTCCGAATAATCGCCATTCTTCAGTCCTGCGCAAAGCGTTCCGGTTCCAATGGCTTTGGTCAGGATGAGGTGGTCTCCGGGACGGGCTCCCGCATTGCTCCAGATCAAGTCGGGATGGACGACTCCGGTTACAGACAGTCCGAATTTCAAGGTATCGTCATCAATTGAATGTCCACCGAGGAGGGAGCATTCTGCTTCCTGGATTTTACCGATTGCTCCATCCATGATCTCTTTCATGAGAGAGGGGTCGAGAGTTGCCATGGGAAACGCGAGGATCGCCATCGCAGTTCTTGGTTTTCCGCCCATGGCATAGACATCACTCAGAGCATTTGCTGCGGCCACTTGGCCGAAAAGAAAAGGGCTATCGAGGATTGGGGTGAAAAAATCCAAGGTTTGAACCAATGCGACCTGCTCATTGATTCGATAGATTCCGGCATCATCAAAGTTCTTCCCGTCGATCAGTACATTCGGGTCCTTTGAACTCAAATCCAATTTTCCCAATACCTCTCTCAAGGTGGTCGCGGATATCTTTGCGGCGCACCCCCCTTTTTGAACAGTCTGGGTGAGTTTGATGTTCATCGTTCGGCTCCTTGTTGAAAACGCATTGTAACATAAACCACGAGAAAAATGGCGCCTTTGCCTTGAAACCAAAAGGGTTCAGCATGGTTTTTGCTTTCGTTTCTGCCCTGGAAGGTGGTTCTTATGAAGATGACACGACTAAAAAAGGCGGTGACCTGGTCTCTGCAGATTGTCCTGGCCATGATTTTCCTCACGGTGGGAATGGCTAAAATCTCCGGGGTTCAGAGCTCGGTTGATCTGTTCGAAAAAATCGGTTTTGGGCAATGGCTTCGGTATCTTGTGGGAATGGTTGAGGTAGGGAGCTCCGTGCTCCTGCTCTTTGGCCCGTACGCATCCTTTGGAGCGGGTCTTCTGTTGATTGCGATGGCGGGAGCGGTAATGTCCCATTTGTGGATCATTGGGGGGAGTGTTGCCCCGGCTCTTGGACTCGGATTCATTGCGGGGACTGTTCTTTATCTCAGGCGACAGGTCCGACGGGCAGAGGAAATCGAGGTGATCCACGAGAATTCTCAGAAAAAATCGGCCTAGTTGCATTTCCAGCCGCCCGGCGTATGATGGCTCTGGAAGGAAGGGCTCATGAACATTCTTGAGAAAAAGAAGATCCTGGTCGTGGATGATGAGCCCATGCTTCGCGAGATTCTTCGGGATGTGCTGGATTATGAAGGGGTTGTGGTTCGTGAGGCCGAAAACGGAAGGGCTGCACTTGAGCTCTATCGGAATGAGGGATTCGATGCAGTGGTTTCTGACATTCGAATGCCCGGTGGAGATGGGCTTGAATTGTTAGGGAGCTTGCGAAAGCTTGATTGTGTCACTCCGATCGTGATGTTGATTACAGGATTTTCAGATCTCTCGCATGATGCGGCCTACAATTTGGGCGCCGATGCCGTTCTCTCGAAGCCGTTTGATGTGAATGAGTTGCTTGCAAGGCTGAATTTCCTGTTGTCGCCGCTGGAAGATCGGCTCTCCACGCCGGGTGGGATGAATGTTGCTGGAGTTCAGATTGCAAAATCGGCCCCCGCAGCCATTGGGCGGGGTGGTCTGTTTGTGCCCGAATTCATATCAGGTGTGGTCGGAGAACAGGTTTCCTTTTCGCTTGATTGTCCTGAAGTGAATGGGAAGGTAGTCGGATCGGGCGTGGTTCGCTGGGTGCGAAGGACTGCAAGTGGCGCATTTCCTGCAGGGAGTGGAATCGAGTTTCGCTATCTCGAGAACGACTCGCTTCAGAGGGTTCTTGGGTGGATGCGAAAAAATGCCCGCTGCGCGTTCATTCCCGACCGAATTTCAGGGTGAAACGACTTGATCCCTTTCCTGGAGTGAGTTCAAGGCGAGCACGATTGGATTTGGCAAGGGTGCTTGAAATGCTAAGACCGAGGCCGGTTCCCTTGCCAGGCTCTTTTGTTGTGAAAAATGGCTGAAAGATCTTGTTTTGAAGTGCTTCCGGAACCCCGGGGCCGGAGTCTTCCACTGCGATCGATACAGAGGTTCCGCTTCGGGTAAGTGTGATGGTGATCCATTTGGGATCCTTCTGGTTTTGAATCGCATCCCTCGCATTTTGAACAAGGTTCACCAGGATTTGCGAAATCTGGCCCGGTCTGCATTCAACTTCGACGGGCTCTTCCGGAATGGCAAGCCGAAGGTCGATGCTTCTTGACTTTAGTCCTTCACGACAAAGCTCAAGAGAGTCATGAATGATCGAAGTCAGGTCAGAGAGTTGCAGTGGATCCATCTGGCTGTCCCTTGAGAACAATTGAAGCCCCTTGATGATTCCACTGATTCTTTGAATCGACTTTGAAATTCCGTTCAGGGAATGGAGGAGTTTCTCCTTCCCGGAATCCTCGATGGTCCGTGCCGCAATGAACTCAATGCGGTTCACGTATCCTGCAATGATCGCCAGGGGGTTGTTGATCTCGTGTGCAATTCCACCCGCCATTTCTCCCAGGGCCGACATTTTGGCATGATGAAGGAGGGTTAGTTTCTGCCCTTCGATGAGGTCGAGAGCCTCTGTCAGCAATTGATTCCGGCGTTTCAGTTCCAGTTGAGCGATCACCATTCCGGCAAGGGTTGCAAGGGCCCGTCGTTTTTCTTCCGGGAAGGGTTTTGGTTGGGAGTCAATCACGCAAAGAGTTCCGATTGACTCCCCGGCCTCCGTTCGAAGTTGGGCTCCGGCATAAAAGCGGATCTTTGGGTCTCCCGTGACGAGCGGGTTGTCCGAGAATCGGGAGTCCTCGAGTGCGTTCTCGACCACAAAAACGTCGGTTTCAAGGATGGCATGGCCGCAGAAGGAAACATCCCTCGGAGTTTCGGAGGCATTCAGTCCAACCCTGGACTTGAACCACTGACGATCCCGGTCCACCAGGCTGATTAAGGCGATGGGAGTCCCGCAAATCGTGGAGGCGAGCTCTGTAAGGGCATCGAACTCCGGTTCGGGTGGGGTTTCAAGAACATCATAGTCTTGGAGGGCCTTGATTCGGGATTCTTCTGATTTGGAGAGCGCTGGAGCCTTCATTCTTCTCAGGAGTAGCCCAATCGGTGGTGGATGAGAAGTGTATCTTCGGATTTACAGTTGTCCAGAAACTGGACATGCCGTGCCATAATTTTGGGGAGTGCGTGCGATAACCATTTGGGAATTTATGGCCCAATTTTTGTAATAGAAGACAGGAAATGCTTCCCGGAATTTCCTCATTGCAACTGTTTTCCTTTAGTCTGGTCTTGCTGGCAAACTCAGTGGCATCAGCTGCCCCCGTGAAGCCGATTGTGGAAGATTCAAGATTGAGCCATGCCCGTGAGCTCCTCGGAAAGTCGTTCAAAAGAAAAGTGATCCGAAAGGCAACGCGCGAGAACGGAGAGGTGGACGTTTCGGATTTCGTTTTGGAGACCACCAAAGTACTTTTGCCAAAAAAAGGGAGAGCATCTGCCGAAAAAATTGCGTTTGCAATTCTGGATGCAGCTGAGGAGTTTTCTCTTGATCCGGTATTTTTGATGGCGGTGATTCAAAATGAAAGCAGCTTTGACCCGAGCATGCGCGGACTCGCCGGTGAAATAGGGCTCATGCAGATTCTCCCGCGGACCGCGAAGTGGATCGCGGATCTTTATAAAATCGAGTACCGCGGGGACAAGTCCCTTCTGGATCCTGCACAGAATATCTGGATCGGAGCAGCACTGATGGACAAGCTCCGGCATCAGTTCGATTCCGAGGGCAGGCTCTACGTTTCAGCGTACAATGTGGGTCCAAAAAAACTGCGGATGTTGATCGGGATGAATAAAAATCCGAAGATTTATGTGCTTGCGGTGATGAAGCGTTACCTTGCGCTTTATGATGGATTCAAGTCCAAAGGGGACCTTAGGGTGCTCAGCCAGAAGGCAAGATCCAACGTACTTCAAATCACAAATTAAGAACTCATTCGAATCATCTCAAGTGTGGTGATCTCACCGTCGGTTCCAAGGCGCAGTGGCGGACCCCAAAATCCCGTGCCGTGGCTTACGTAAACCTGGAGATCCTGAAGGCGTCCAAGGCCTCCTGGATGAAGATAGATGCCCCTGACCACCCAGTTCCACGGAAAGAATTGTCCGCCGTGGGTATGTCCCGAGAGTTGGATATGGTAGGGATGCTGAGCCGCTTGCTTTGCGATCTGGGGTTGGTGTGCAAGCAGGATCCGGAGTGATGAAGTCAAATCGGGATCCGGAATCCTTGGCACTTCCCCGCCAAAATACTTTGCCGCGGGATCCGTCACTCCGCCGATGTAGATTTTTTTGCCGGATACCTCCAGGGTGACGCCCTCGTTGAGCAGGGGAGTGAAGCCGATCCTCCGGATTGCCTCAATCGATTTTTCCGCAACCCAATAGCACTCATGATTGCCAAGCACGAAAAAGACTCCAAGGCGAGCCTTGAGGCGGGAAAGTTCCTCGAGCTCTGCGGAAAGAAGTGAGGGAGAGCCATCAATGATATCCCCGGTTAGTACGAGCAGATCGGGTGAGAGTTCCAGAGCTTTGTCCATGATGGATCGAATGCGAGGGAGGTCGGGACCCGTTCCGAGATGCAGGTCACTCAATTGCACGATTCGCAGACCCTCGAGTTCGTTCGGGAGTTCCGGAATTTGAATCCTAACCTTTGGTGTTGTGATTCTGAAGCGGGCATTGAAGGATCCCCGGATCAGGCAGCCAAGGGAGAGGAGGAGGATGGTGGCGATTGCGGAGTTTGAGTAGAGGGCTTCCCTGGAAGATCCGCTCCAGGCGAGGAGGATCCCTCCCAGATCGCGCAGGATCGTGAAGGTGAAAAGGAAGCTGATGACACCCATCCCGGCGAATGCGAACTTTTGTAGGGAGCGCTCGAATTTCAAATCCGCATCTGCGGCACTTCGGAAAAAA
>CANGWP010000013.1 GCA_947457605.1 Bdellovibrionales bacterium
ATTGAGATTCAAGCTTTGGCCAGTGCGGAATATGGCCTACCCGGTAAGGGCAGATGGATGCGCTCTTTCCTGGATGATGACCGGTGACCGGTCTATCGAGTAGGCGAAAAAATTGTCTGGTTGCAAACGATAAACCCGGTTTGTGTTTTTTGGCTAAAGGAGAATTCATGAGTGCACCATTCACCGAAGGGCAACGCGTACGGCGCGAGTTTTCGAAAATCAAAACTCCCCTTGAGATCCCAAATCTGATCGAGCTCCAGCGCAGGTCTTATGACAAGTTCCTGCAGGCAGACGTTCCCGCGGACAAGCGCGCGAACATCGGGCTCCAGGCAGTATTCAAATCCATTTTCCCGATCGAGGATTTCGACAAAACCTCGGCACTTGAATTCGAGAGCTACAACCTCGAACGTCCAAAATATGATGTTCAGGAATGTCGTCAGCGCGGAATGACTTTCGCGGCACCTTTGAAGATCACCGTGCGCCTTGTGGTTTTCGATGTTGAGGAAGAAACCGGCAATCGCAACATCCGCGACATCAAAGAACAAGAAGTTTACATGGGCGAAATCCCTCTCATGACCGAGAGCGGATCTTTCATCATCAACGGCACCGAGCGCGTGATCGTGAGCCAGTTGCACCGTTCTCCGGGTGTGATTTTCACCCACGACCAGGGCAAGACCCACTCATCAGGAAAAATCCTGTACTCGGCGCGCGTCATCCCGCACCGCGGATCCTGGCTTGATTTTGAATTCGATCACAAGGATTTGCTCTACGCTCGTATCGACCGCAAGCGCAAGCTTCCTGCTACCACTCTTTTAAAGGCACTCGGGTTCTCCGTTCCTGAGATTCTGAATTTCTTCTACAAGATCGAGAAGATCCAGATCGAAGGCGAAGGCAAGTCTGCCAAATACTTCAAGATCGTGGACCTTGAGATCCTCTCTGGCCAGCGCGCGGAAGAAGACATCATTGATCCAAAGACCAAGGAAGTCATCGTTCGCAAGAACCGCAAGTTCACCAAGGCCGTGCTCAAAAAGGTCGAAGAGGCCGGCATCAAGCGCCTCGAAGTTCCAGTCGAGGCGGTTATTGGCCGCGTGATTTCGGAAGACCTCGTCGACAACAAGACCGGCGAAGTGCTGTTTGAGTCGAACGAAGAAATCACCGAAGCAAAGCTCAAGGACGCAATGGCGCGCAAGGTGAAGGAGTTGAAGGTCATTTATACCGACAACCTCACTTACGGAGCTTTCGTTCGCGAAACCTTGCTGGTCGACAAGATCAACACTCCGGAAGAAGCGTTGATCGACATCTACAAGCGGATGCGTCCGGGAGATCCTCCGACTCTCGATGCTTCCAAAGTTCTTTTCGAGAATCTTTTCTTCAATGCGGATCGCTACGACCTGTCATTGGTCGGCCGACTCAAGCTCAACTACAAGTTCCCTGAGAACAAGGAGAGTCGCGAGTCCACCACACTTACCAAGGAAGACATTCTCAGCACCCTGTTTTATCTCTGCGAATTGAACAACGGCCGTGGAACGATCGATGACATCGATCACCTCGGAAACCGTCGGGTTCGCGCGGTGGGTGAATTGGTCGAAAACCAGTTCCGCATCGGTCTTGTCCGAATGGAGCGCGCTGTAAAAGAGCGCATGAGCATCCAGGAGATCGAAACCCTGATGCCGCATGACCTCATCAACCAGAAGCCGGTATCGGCTGTGGTGAAAGAGTTCTTCGGATCAAGCCAGCTCTCCCAGTTCATGGATCAGACCAACCCATTGTCTGAAGTGACCCACAAGCGTCGTCTTTCGGCGCTCGGGCCCGGAGGTTTGACCCGGGATCGCGCCGGTTTCGAAGTACGCGACGTTCACAACACCCACTACGGAAGGATTTGTCCGATCGAGACTCCAGAAGGACCAAACATCGGTCTCATCGCGTCTCTTTCCACCTTTGCCCGGGTGAACGAGTTCGGATTCATTGAGACTCCGTACCGCGTGATCAAGGAGCGCAAGGTTTCGGAAGAAATCCAATTCTTTACTGCGACCGAAGAGGAAAACAAGGTCATTGCCCAGGCGAACCCTGAAGCCCTTGCCAAGAAGAAGTTCGAGGGCGAAGTGGCCCCGGCCCGTCGTAAGGGTGAATTCGCGCTCGTCAATCCTGACGACGTTGAGCTCATGGATGTTTCCTCCAACCAGCTCGTCTCGATTGCGGCATCCCTGATTCCGTTCCTCGAGCATGACGACGCGAACCGGGCCCTCATGGGATCGAACATGCAACGTCAAGCGGTTCCACTTCTTCGCTCCAAGGCTCCGTTCGTCGGAACCGGGATCGAGCGCGTGGTTGCCCGCGATTCAGGCCATGTGATCACTGCGAAACACGAAGGTGAAGTGATCATGGTGGACGGCG
The DNA here is from genome assembly GCA_947457605.1 of Bdellovibrionales bacterium. Classification (GTDB taxonomy): domain Bacteria; phylum Bdellovibrionota; class UBA1018; order UBA1018; family CAIMNF01; genus CAIMNF01. The sequence goes on from CANGWP010000013.1 coordinate 2,395, forward strand.
GTAAGATCGTGGTTCGCAGAACCGATGATCTGGCCGAAGATGAATCCGGCGTCGACATCTACAACCTGACCAAGTACATGCGTTCCAACCAGAACACCTGCGTGAATCAACGCGCAGTGGTCCGGGTTGGCGACAAGGTGACTGTGGGCGATGTGCTTGCTGATGGTCCTTCCACCGATGCAGGTGAATTGGCACTCGGTCAGAACATGCTTGTGGCGTTCATGCCATGGGGTGGATACAACTTCGAGGACTCGATCCTCATTTCCGAGCGCGTGATCAAGGACGACGTCTTCACTTCGGTTCACATCGAAGAGTATGAGTGCGTTGGCCGTGATACCAAGCTCGGCAAGGAAGAAATCACCCGCGACATTCCAAACGTAGGCGAAGAGGCCCTGAAGGACCTCGACGAAAGCGGAATCATCCGGATCGGTGCGGAAGTGAAGCCTGGCGACATTCTTGTCGGTAAGGTCACTCCAAAAGGCGAGACTCAGCTCTCCCCAGAGGAAAAACTCCTTCGCGCGATCTTCGGTGAAAAGGCCGGCGACGTTCGGGATACTTCGCTTCGTGCTCCATCCGGAGTTTATGGAACCATCATCAATGCCCAGGTCTTCGCACGCGAAGGCACGGACCTCGATGAGCGCTCCAAGCAGATTCTCGAAGAGCAGATCGCAAAGATCCGTCGCGATGAGAAAATCGAAATCGATGCAATCAAGCGCACCACTTATGAGCGCGTAGCGAAGGCCCTGAATGGCGCCGCCACTACGGGCAAGCTCCTCTCGGAAGACGGCTCGGAAGAGTTGCTCTCCAAGGGCCAGAAGCTTGATCTTGCGACTCTCGAGAAGGTTCCATTCGAACTCATCGGCTTCATTCCAGTGAAGAGCGATCTCGAGCAGGAAATCACCAATCTCGTGAAGGCTGCGAAGAATCGTGTTGAAGCGGTTCGTTTCGTGTTCCGCGAGAAGACCGAGAAGCTCAAGCGCGGGGACGAACTTGCTCCGGGCGTGATCAAGATGGTGAAGGTCCAGATCGCAATCAAGCGGAAGCTTCAGGTGGGCGATAAGATGGCCGGACGTCACGGAAACAAAGGGGTGATCTCCAGAATCATGCCACTCGAAGACATGCCGTTCACGGCAGATGGTCGTCCGGTGGACATGGTTTTGAATCCACTCGGGGTTCCGTCGCGGATGAACATCGGGCAGCTTCTTGAGTTGACCCTCGGCTGGGCCGCAAAAGGCCTGGGCGACAAGCTCACTCACTACATGGAGCAGTACAAACCGGACAATATCCGCAAGCTCTTGAAAGAGCTTTATACGGACAAGTCTGTTCACGATTATCTTGCGAAGGCATCGGATGCGGATGTGGTGAAGATGGCTCGTCATCTGAAGGATGGCGTTCACTTTGCTTCTCCTGTGTTTGATGGCGCTTCTGAAGCAGACATCGAAAAGGTATTGAAGCTTGCGGATCTTCCGACCCTCGGAAAGACCACACTGTATGACGGAGTCAGCGGCGAACCGTTCGCCGAGGAAGTGACTGTCGGCGTGATGTACATCTTGAAACTCCACCACCTGGTGGAAGAAAAGATCCACGCCCGAAGCATTGGTCCATACAGCTTGGTGACGCAGCAACCTCTCGGCGGTAAAGCGCAATTCGGAGGTCAGCGTCTCGGGGAGATGGAAGTTTGGGCGCTCGAGGCTTATGGAGCAGCCCATGCACTTCAGGAATTCTTGACCGTGAAGTCGGATGACGTCACGGGCCGGAACCGGATGTATGAAGCGATTGTGAAAGGCGAGCAGCTCCTTGAGCCGGGCCTTCCGGAGTCGTTCAACGTTCTGGTGAAGGAGCTTCAGTCCCTCGCGCTCAACGTGGAGTTGATCGAGGAAGAAGATAACAAAGAGTTGAAGGCAGACTTACTCTAAAAAAATCGGCGTGGGCCCCGTGGGGGGGCCACGCCAAAAATTAAAGAGGGCAAGACGATGAAAGATTTATTGAACTTTTTTGACAAGCCGAAAGATCCACTAAGCTTCAAAGGGATCCGCATTTCCCTGGCATCACCAGAAAAAATCCGTGAATGGAGTTTTGGTGAAGTGAAGAAGCCGGAAACCATCAACTACCGGACATTCAAGCCGGAGCGCGATGGTCTTTTCTGCGCGAAGATCTTCGGACCGGTAAAAGACTACGAATGTAACTGCGGTAAGTACAAGCGGATGAAGCACCGTGGGGTAGTGTGCGAGAAGTGCGGAGTGGAAGTGATCCAGTCCAAGGTTCGTCGCGAACGCCTCGGACACATCGAGCTTGCCACCCCTGTGGCTCACATCTGGTTCTTGCGTTCCCTTCCATCCCGAATGGGCGCGCTCCTCGATTTCACTCTTAAGGATCTCGAGAAGGTCATGTATTGCGAATCCTATGTGGTGATCGACTCCGGTAACTCCGGGGTTGAGCCGGGGACCGTTCTCACCGAAGAAAAGCACCATCAGATGCTCGCAGAAGGTCTTGCTTTCACTGCCGGTATGGGTGGTGAGGCGGTTCGGGAATTGCTCAAGAAGATCGATCTTGATCTTCTCTCCCGCACTCTTCGTCGCGACCTGAAGTCGACTACCTCTGAAGCGCAGAAGACCAAGCTCAGCAAGCGCCTCACCGTGGTGGAAGCCTTCAAGTCCAGCGGCACCAACAAGCCTGAATGGATGATGCTCGATGTGATCCCTGTGATCCCACCCGAACTTCGCCCGCTCGTTCCACTCGATGGGGGCCGTTTTGCGACCTCCGATCTGAACGATCTTTACCGCCGCGTGATCAACCGGAACAACCGTCTCCGCCGCCTGGTGGAACTCAATGCTCCGGACATCATCATCCGCAACGAAAAGCGCATGCTTCAGGAATCGGTGGATGCGTTGTTCGACAACGGCCGCCGCGGAAAGGTTTTCACCGGTCCGAACAAGCGTCCGCTCCGCTCCCTTTCAGACATGCTGAAAGGAAAGCAGGGTCGTTTCCGTCAGAACCTTCTCGGAAAGCGCGTCGACTACTCCGGCCGTTCCGTGATCGTGGTTGGACCGGAACTCCGCCTGCATCAGTGCGGTCTTCCAAAGGTGATGGCGCTCGAACTCTTCAAGCCGTTCATCTACAACAAACTCATTGAGTATGGCTATGTCACCACCATCAAGTCTGCGAAGAAGATGGTGGAACAGCAGCGTCAGGAAGTCTGGGACATTCTCGAAGAAGTGGTCAAGGAGCATCCGGTTCTCCTGAACCGTGCACCGACCCTTCACCGTCTCGGGATCCAGGCATTCGAACCGCTTCTGATCGAAGGAAAAGCGATCCAGCTTCACCCGCTCGTTTGTACCGCATTCAACGCGGACTTCGACGGTGACCAGATGGCCGTTCACGTTCCGCTTTCGATCGAAGCCCAGATCGAAGCGCGCGTCCTGATGATGTCGACCAACAACATCCTTTCTCCAGCACACGGAAAGCCGATCATTGTTCCATCCCAGGACATCGTTCTTGGAATGTACTACATGACTCGCGAGCGTCCGTTTGCCCGCGGTGAAGGCAAGATCTTCTCGAACCCAACCGAAGTCCGCTTCGCGTTTGATTCCGGAATCGTCGACCTTCAGGCCAAGATCAAGTGCCGGATCCATGGCAAGCTCGAGGACACCACTGTGGGTCGCGCGCTCTTGTCCGAGATCGTGCCGCTCGAGATGGAGTTCAAGACCTACAACAAGGTTCTTGGCAAAAAAGAACTCGCAGAACTCATCGACATTTGTTTCCGCAAGACCGGAAACAAAAAGACGGTGATTTTCGCGGACCAGATCATGCAGACCGGTTTCCGTCAGGCGATGAAAGCCGGGATCTCGATCTCCATTCACGACATGATCATTCCAGGCGAGAAAAAGGCTTTGATCGACGCAGCCTATGGCCAGGTTCATGAAATCGAAAACCAGTACGTGGAAGGTCTCATCACCGATGGTGAGCGCTACAACAAGGTGATCGACATTTGGGCCCAGACCGCGGAACAGGTCACGAGCGCGATGATGAAGCACATCTCCACTCAGACTTACCATGCACCAGAAAACTGGAAAGGGAAGGACAAGACCATCACCGGTCCTGCGTTCAACTCGGTCTACATTATGGCCGACTCCGGAGCCCGGGGTTCGAACGCCCAGATCCGTCAGCTCGCCGGTATGCGGGGCCTTATGGCCAAGCCAAGCGGCGAGATCATCGAGACTCCGATCATCGCGAACTTCCGCGAAGGTCTCTCGGTCCTTCAGTACTTCGTATCCACTCACGGAGCGCGTAAAGGTCTTGCCGATACCGCTCTGAAGACTGCGAACTCAGGATACCTGACTCGCCGTCTCGTGGACGTAGCTCAGGATGTGATCGTAACTCAGCCGGATTGCGGAACCACAGACGGGATCGTCATGACTCCGCTCATCGAAGCGGGTGAAGTGATCGAGACTTTGAGCAACCGGATTCTTGGCCGCGTGACCCTTGAAGACGTACTTGATCCAGTGAGTGGCGATGTTCTTTACAAGACCGGCACCCTCCTTCAGGAAGATGAAGTGAAGGCGATCGAACTTGCGGGAGTCGACAAGGTGCTGATCCGTTCCGTGCTGACCTGTCAGGCCCGTTGGGGAATCTGTGCTGCTTGTTACGGACGTGACCTTGCTCGCGGACGGATGGTGAACAACGGTGAAGCAACCGGTGTCATCGCCGCTCAGTCGATCGGGGAACCCGGAACCCAGCTCACCATGCGTACCTTCCACATCGGGGGTGCTGCATCCAGATCTGCGGAACAATCCACACTTCAGGCGAAAACCAAGGGAACTCTCAAGTTTTTTAACGTGAACACCGTTAAAGCGCGCGATGGTTCTCTCACGGTTCTCAGCCGCAACGGTGAGATCGCAGTGATCGATTCCAACAATCGTGAGCGCGAGCGCTATTCAATCGTCTATGGAGCCAAGCTCCTCCTCACGGAAGGAACTCCGGTAGAGCGGGGTGCTGTGATTGCCGAGTGGGATCCGTATTCCACTCCGATCATCTCTGAAGTGGGCGGAAAACTCGTGTACGAAGACCTTGAAGAAGGTCTCACCATGCAAGAGCAGTTCGATGCCGTAACCGGTCTCTCGCACAAGGTGATCATCGAGTCCAAGACCGACAAGCGTCCGAAGGTTCTCATCACCGATGCAAAAGGCGATGTGATCCAGGTTCCTGGCTCCCAGCGTATGGGTCGCTACAACCTGCCAGTCGGATCGAACCTGATTGTTGCCGATGGAACCGAGATCCAGCCTGGAGATCTTCTTGCGAAGATCCACCGCGAAACCTCCAAGACCAAGGACATCACCGGGGGTCTTCCACGGGTTGCGGAGCTTTTCGAAGCCCGTAAGCCTAAGGATGCATCCGTGGTTTCCGAGATCGACGGAACCGTTTCGTTCGGGAAGGACACCAAGGGCAAGCGTAAAGTACTCGTGACTCCGGACGATGGAGGCGAAGCCCGTGAATACCTCATCGGAAAAGGCCGCCACTTGTCTGTGAACGAGGGCGACTACGTGAAGAAGGGTGAGCCACTCGTCGATGGTCCGATCAATCCACATGATATCTTGCGCGTTCTTGGCGACAAGGCGCTTGCGAAGTATCTCGTGGATGAAGTCCAGGAAGTCTATCGACTTCAGGGTGTGAAGATCAACGACAAGCACATTGAGATCATCGTTCGTCAGATGCTCCGCAAAGTGAAGGTCATCGACAACGGCGATACCCGTTTCTTGTCGGGTGAGTCGGTAGAACGTTTCGTGTACGATGAGGAAAACCGCAAGGTACTCGCAAATGGCGGCCAAGCTGCTACCTGCGAGCCACTCCTCCTCGGGATCACGAAGGCGTCTCTCACCACCGAGAGCTTCATTTCGGCCGCGTCCTTCCAGGAAACCACCAAGGTTCTCACTGAAGCCGCAATCACCGGCAAGGTCGACTACCTGAAGGGTCTGAAGGAAAACGTGATCATGGGTCGTCTTATCCCTGCCGGAACCGGGCTTGCGAAGTATCGCAATCTCGCAGCCAAGGTCATTGAGACCACGGTTGAGACCGCGCCAAGCCAGGAGATCGAGACCGCCTCGTTCCGTACCATGTAAGTAATTTCGTTTTGTGGGCCCGGGCTGATTCAGTCCGGGCCTTCAAAGCAAAAACCGGTGGATTTTTTCGGCATCCCTCGGTATAAAAGTCAGACTTCTTTTTGAAGGGCGATTAGCTCAGTTGGTAGAGCAGGATGTTTACACCGTCAAGGTCGGGAGTTCGAGCCTCTCATCGCCCACCATCCTTCCGAATTTCCTTTTTTAGTTCATCTCGCATCGGTTTCACTCACTCAAAGTATTCGTACATACATTTCGATCGTTCGCCTTGCTCGATTTCCTAAAAAAGGAAATTGGGAAGGATGGTCGCTCGACCGAGAGGCGAGAAGTGAATTTTCCGGCCGTGTTGAGCATGAGTAAATCTCATGCTCAATACGGTAAGTCCGTGCAGGATGCACGACTTAGGAAAAGAGGTGGCTAGGCGGAGCCGAAGCGGGACGCGCAGGCGAGCGCTTAGCCGAGCCGACCGAACCTTTAGTTCCACTCGCCATCCATGGCTGAAGTGAATGCACAAATGGGCTCTTTGTTTTGGTCTGCTCCAGTGAGGAGTTGCGGTAGGGAATTCCGGGTTGCGATGAACCGAGTCTTTGTGGGGGAGGGGAGTTTTGGTGGGCGATGAGAGGCGGGTGTAAATCGAATTTTACTCCTTAGGTGGTCTGATTCGTTTTCGTTCCGGAGGAAGTCCCGAGTCCATTAGTTGGCGCAGTGCTTGAAATACAGAATTGAGATGGCGATCATGGTTGGTAACCCTTTTCTCGATCTCGTCGAGTTTTATCCGAAGTTCGGTATTTACTTCAAATGCTTCTCGAAGCCGGACAAATGCCCGCATGATTGCGATGTTAACGTGAACCGCCCGTTCACCTCGAAGAACGCCGGAAAGCATGGCTACGCCTTGCTCAGTAAAAGCATAGGGCAGGTATTTTCGGTGTTTGCCTTGACCTGTATCTAAGGTTCCAGATTGGATCCTTAAAGCCTTATATTCTTGCTCATCCAGCTGAAACATAAGGTCAGCTGGGAATCGTTCTTTATTTCTTGTGACCGCCTTGTTGAGGTTCTTGGTTTCGACCTGATAGAGTTCGGCGAGATCTGAGTCAAGCATGACTCTCATTCCTCGGACCGTACGGATTTTCACTATGGTTTCAGATAAAAATGAAGAGTCCATTGTTGGGTCTGAAGCAAGGAGTTTGCCAGGTTTTTTTAGAAGTGAAGCGGGACGCTCAAGCCATTTCGAAAGATTTATTGAGCGATTTAGGAAGGGGAGCGCGCGAGGGGTGCTTGGATATTTCTTCATGGTGTCGAAGGGTTACGGATTGGACCATTTCTTGACAAATCAAGATAAATCAAGATAAAATAGGTTCCATGGGTACTCTCAAAAAATTCAGCTCCCAGATGGATGAAAAGGTCTTTCGGCAATTAAAGAGTCTCTCGGCCGAGTCCAACGAGGAGATTTCAACCCTTTTGACCGAAGCGGTGATGGATCTGATTCAGAAGAAGAGCTTGCGGCCCGCCTATCGGAAAGCGGCTGACGAAGTCTTCACCCAGTTTGATGAAGCCCTATCTGAGCTCGCCAAATGAAATTGACCCGGTATTTGACCGAGCGTGAGGTTTTGGATCTCCATGCTCGAACGATTGCGCAGCACGGGGGAATTCTAGGAGTGCGGGATCTGGGCTTGCTACAAAGCTCTTTGTATCGGGCCCGGTCCGGCTATTATAAATCCTTATCCGAGCAGGCCGCAGCCCTCCTGCAAAGTTTCTGCATGAATCATCCTTTTGTGGACGGAAACAAGCGAGTCGCGCTTCTGGTGACAGCCGTTTTTCTTCGCATGAACGGGTTTCGGTTGGGAGCCAAGAATCCGGAGTTCGTTCGATTCATCCTGAATGAGGTGATTTCCAAAAAAGAGGATGTGCCCGCCATTGCAAAGTGGCTGGAGCGGTGGATGGTGCAGGACTAGTCTGGAGACCAACGGAATTCTTTGGAGCCGTTCCGAGCCGGAAAGAGCAGGGAAATGGACGGAGCGCCTGAGCCCTTTCATAATCACTCAGCAGCCATTCCAGGGCCTCACATTGTGTTTCCTGCAGTCTACCAAATCAACCCGATACTTAGGCCGATCAGGTCGACGAAGGTTTGAGGCTGAATCCCCGTCGCCACATGCATGAATGCGATCCTTACGAAGGTCGAGTGTGGCAAGCGCTTCATGACATAAAACTCTGAATTCAGGAATCCAAGGTCGCTTTTCCCACCGCGTAGGAGGTTTGTCCGGTGTCCCACATCGGAGCCCGTGGCAATTCCAAACACATCGATATTCACTCCGAGGTCGACCCAATCCAGTCCCAGGTAAGAGGCATGGAATCCGAGATTGATGGCCCCGACTGAATATCGTCTGGAGAGTAATGAGTCAGCGCCAAAGGACGAGTAACGAAGGCCATATCCCATTTGGAAAGACCCGAGATCACGGAAAACGGGGTGCAGTCTTGCGACTTGGATCTGAGTCAGGGTTTCGCCATTTACCGACGAGGAAACTCCGAAACCCTGCCCGGCCGAGAGCTGGATCTCCGTATTTTCCCCTGGAGCAGCTACAGCTTCTGAAACCCAACAGACACAAAAAACGAACCAAACCAAATATTTCACGGTCTCTCCGGTTGAAAAAGGATTTCCCACTCAGTGTTGACTTCATCATGCACTGAAATAAACAAGAATTTTTTTACGGTAACGCCATAATCCTTCAGGGAGAAGGTTTTCTTCCCGCGGACGAGGACCCCGTTCTGTTGCTTTTGAATCGTGAGCTTTATCTTTTCAGGTTTTTCCATTCCGTGCAGGCTCCAGATCCCGTTCACTTCGATCTCAACAGGAAGCTCACCGGCTTTGCTAAGATCCAAGCTCGGGTCTTGGGATTGGAATCCGATCTCCGGGTATTTCACCGAGTTTACTCCACGTGAGGGCAAAAGATCGTTTTCACAGACATGGCGATCGGGAAATCCGCTTTTTGAATAGTCAAGGCCGAGCGATTCCCGAAGGTGACAGTCGAGGGTTTTATTTCCTGACTTGAATCCTTGAATGCCGAAGGCAACGCGTACTGCCGACAGGGATTGGGTCGGATGAAGTTCCATTTGCCCACGGACATCGGTGTTGGGGATCAGGTAAGTCCCGAAGGTGTACTTCACCGCTACCGAGGCGCGACTCAAGAAAGGGTCGACGTCGTAGAGTTTGAGGGGGCTTTTGGCTGGGGCGGCGACGGCATCCGGCGCCAAAGAGAAGGATAAAAACCAGAGTAAAAGAGCTGTTTTGGGCATCATTGGAGTATTTGGCCGGTGTGGATGAATGTCAAGATTTATTGAATTCGTTTTGTGTATTAATTTTGATTCACACAGGAATCCAAGTGGGTTTAGGTCCTTTATGCCGCAGGAACTCCAAAAAAAATTCCGGGACCAAAATTCCCCTGATGGGCGATGAGGTGCTTTAGGACGGTCTTGTCAGCATTTCAGGGTCTGAGACATGAGACACAATGTCTGAGCTGAAAAAGGAGGAGATTCCGAATTGAAGTGGGATCAGGCGCGGGCTAAAAGTTGCCTCCTCAGAATGATCTGAGAAAGGAAACACGATGAAAAAACTCCTCTGTACAATAATGGTAATGAGCTTGGTCTCCAGTTCCGCTTTTGCGGGTAATGCGAATCAGGGTGCGGATCACACCCAGATGATTGCGAAGGCCTTTGATGGTTTTCGATATGCGATGACAGTTCAGGCGGGCACGGCGACTTCACAAGAGCAGGCGGTTGCTGATTTCAAGAATCAGCTCGCAAAACTCGAAGCACAAGGCGTGACTGCGGCTGAGCTCATGAACTACATGCGCGCATCCATCCTCGATAGCGAGACACTCCTCGACTTTGATCGTTTGATGACGACGATCAATGAGAACGGAATGTCCGCAGAAGATGCAAGTGCCCTCATGATGCGCTTTATGGAAAGCCGCTATCAGCAAGGCGCAAACTACAGTGGTGGCGGCAAAGGTGGAATCAATCCCGCTGGAATCATAATTGGTGTTGTGATTGTAGGAGTGGTGACCTACCTTGTGGTGAGACACATCCGCGACAACAATTGCACTTCTGACACCATGGATCCGATTCCAACCACCAATGACAACGCTGCTGCACTCTAAGACGAGGGCATGAGTTCGGGCCTCTGGGGTAACACTCCAGGGGCCTGATTTTGAGGAAGGGAGTGGGGATGAGGGCAGGATTGATTTTGGGTTTGTTGATAGGGTGGTATTTCTTCATATCTCCGGCCAAAGCCTTTGAGATTTCGAAATTAAAAAACACCAAAGAGGCGGTGACTCATGCTTTCTCGAAGTCCCATGAGGCGGCGGCTCTAGCTCGGGGCGGGAAAGACGCAGATGCGCAGTTTCGCGCCTTGGGCGTATCCCTGAACCGTCTGGAGGCCGAAAAGGGATTGAATTGTGATTTTGAAATTTTTGATTCGTTTATAAATGAGCTCCAAAAAATGCAGCTCCCTTTTGATGAGGAAAGCCTCTCCGACGCATTTGTAATTTGGAGATCAAGAGGCTGGATTGATGATCTCTTTTATGAGGCGATGCTTGAGGTGTCCCAGGCCCGGGCAAGGCTCGTGCAGTTCCGAACCGCACGAGTCCGGCGCCGGGAGCAGACCGAGGTGGATCGACTCCGATCGATGCCGGATGATCCTGCGCAATTGGCACTGAAGTCGATTTACCTTCGATTTCAAGGCTCATCCCTTAGCGCTCCCGGGTGTGCAAGAGAGCGTTATTTTAAGCATCCTGAAATCTCAAGGATCTCAAATCTTCTTGCCCATCAATCCGGGTGGATCAAATCAGAAGTGCTTGATTTGCTCGAAGGCTTTGGCTCCATTGGGGTGACAGAATGGGAAATCTCGCTTGCGTCTTACCTAAAGGTCCTGACCCAGGTAAAGGACCGGAGCAAAGGGCTGGATCCTGGCACCTCGGACTTGGGCCCCAATGAATTCAGTTCCTCCTTCCGGTATCGGAACTCGAATTTCACTTACCGGAAAACACTTTATTCGCGATTTGATGCCATCCAAATCATCATGATGAGTGATCTTCTGAAGAAATCCTTTGAGCGAATGGATGCCACCCGGGCGGACCTCGTCTTCACGCGAGGAAATCAGAGCGAGGTGATTCCGCTGTCCCCGATGGGGCAGTACTATTTTGCAAGAAAGCTTCTTAAAAAATCGATCGATGACCTCAATCGATCCTCACTCTTCGCGGGTAGTTCCTTCACGTATGAGGATGTCGTGACCGCTTCTCTTGAAACCGGCTTGATTCAATCGAACTTGATTTCGGAGGTTCTAAAGATCGATGACCTCTGGAATCCTGCCGTGAATTCCTGGTCGAAGCTCTCCCGATTTCTGCTTCAGGTTTCAGGGAGTGCGAATGTGTTGGTTCCGCCTCCCTTTAACCTGATCTCGGCCCTTGCGCTAGTGGTGGTAGAAGGGGTTGTCGCAAGGAGGATCCATCAAAGGAACGGAAACGCAGGCACCGGAGATTCCACTTATGATCCTTTTTAGATTTTTGATGATGATGGCCCAGGCTCTTGCGGACCCGGCAACCGCCTCTTCGCACCATGCAATGGTGCTTGTGAGGGGCGATGGATTCCGACCGGAGTTCAGAGAAGTTGAGCTTCAGGGCTTGAATTCTGATCAGAGATTCGATGGTAAGTATTTTAAGATCGTGAAGGGAGTCGATGAGGTTCCCATTTTGCTGAATGACCCTGATCCTGAACTCCGCCTCAAGGCTGGAACGGTCTACTACCACTTGAGTCTTGCGAGGCAATTCTGGGTTCAGCACTTGTCCTCCGAGTTTGTAAGATCCCTTCCGACTCTTGTGATCCGTCTTGAAATGCCCCGCGCCTTCAGTGACCTTGCCCACTATCAGCACGAGGGAGTGGCGCCGGAATACAACAACGCGCTCAGCATCCCGCACGGAGTGCCCATGGACGGGGTGGGGGTTGAGCCCTGGGGAAATGAGATTTGGTTTCGGCCAAAAAAACAGATTTTGACCCGGGATCTGCCCGAAAGCGGGCTAAGTGGCTCTGGAAATCCCCTCTCCGCTTACCTGCAAGCCCTCACCAAACCCATCCAAGAGAGCGTGGTAAGTCGCTTGATTCAGCTTACGCTTCAGCAATGGTTCTATCCTGCGACCCGTACCACTCCGTATCGCAATCAGGTCCTCTGGCAGGTGGGAACCCTTGCTGTGGGTACTTTGTTACTTAAGGGGAGTCGGTATCTCGACTCTTTGTTTCTCGAGAAATACTACTATCTTGATACCGCCATGATTCCGGAGATCATTTACCATGAGTTCGCGCATATTGCGCTTAGCGATCATTTGAAGCTCACACTCTCTACTCCGATGCTGGAGGGGCTTGCGGATTATTTTGCAACCGCCGTAAGCGGAAACCCTGAAATCGCATCCAACATCCGGCAGTACTCGCTCTCCATGCCGAAAAACGGAAGAAACCCGGTTCGCTATGATCCGGCTTTTGAAACCCTTTATTATTCGAACTCCGACTTCGTGCTCTCCACCCTTTGGCGGGTGCGGGATTTGTTTCCGGAGCGTGCGGACTTACTGATTCTTACGGCAAGCCAAAGACTTTCCACGGCCAGGTCTGATATCCGACACGATTTGATTCGCGCACTCCTAGAGGCGTGTCGGGATTCCTGTGCGGCACCCCGGGCGGATCGCTTGAGACTCATGCAGAGTTTTGTGGAAAAGGGATTTTAGTGAAATAGGCTCGTGAATCGGGAAGCGAGGCTGCCATAGTCAATGCTTCCTTCATCCTCCGATTCGGTCCTGCTTCGGAAGCATGGGGGAGGGTTATGGAGAAGTCCCATACGTCACGGACCCGTTTTGTCCACTGGCTCCGCCTCCAGCTCCTGCACCCCCTTGGACATTGATGGTCGTCACACCAGATCCACCATTCGATTCGACCCGAATCAATCCACCAGCGCCCCCGCCTGCCGTAGCCGCAGTGTTGGAAAAAGCTGTGCCACCAAACGCATTCAAAGACCCTAGGCCCGAGAAAGTTGTCTTGGCCGAAATATAGACTGATCCCCCACCGCCTCCGCCTCCAACACCTGACCCACTGATGTAGACTGGATGACCTCCAGCTGCAGTCACATTTCCATCCACCAAGATGGCCCCATTGGATGATGAGGTTGTCCTCAGATAAATCTGTCCTCCACCAATTGCAGCACCTGAGGATTGAATACTTTCCGTGAAACCTGGAGTTACCGGAATCGTTAAGAGACTGTGTGCTCCCCCGCCCGCTGTGAAAGGTGCATTTGGATTTCCCCAGGTGAAGGTTCCCGGGTTTATTCCTCCTGGAGCAAAATGTGCGCCCCCGGCACAGTTTGACAGTGCTGTTGGGCACCAGCCGTTTACGCATCCACTGGTACCGTTTCTGCCGATGTTTCCATGATAACCCAATCCCACCGCACTGACTGTTCCAGATATGGTGATGGGTCCCAGTGCTTCTACATTCACCCCATGAATAAAGTTGGTAGAGAGGTAACGGCTATGATTCAGTACCCCGCCTGCGTTAACAAGAAGCGATTTCACCAGCAAAGGGGATGTGGGTGTGGTGTCGAGGGTGAGGGTCACACCACTTGGGATAATTAGATCGGTGGAATTGTTCATAGGCAACCAGCTACAATTCCTGACATTGAGCCCGTAAATCGGGCAAAGCCAAAGATGATGGGGTATGGTCACGGTACCCTCCAGAATCTCACTGAAATGAAGGGTGCCATTTCCAAAATAGTTGTTTCCAGTGCTTGTCGATGGCCGGGAAACATTGAATTGGGTAAGGCTGATTCCATTCATTCTTCCGATAACGGCAATACGTCCTCCTGCTCCAGCCCATTGTCCTCCCGAATAACTATAGTTCAGACTGTTTCTTGCTTGAAAGGTTCCGCCACCGCTCAAGGTGCCAGAGGTAACTTCCAGCTTTATCGAACCGGCAGCCCCTGCGGATATGGCGTTCGCCGAGATCGCACCATGGTTTACCATGCTTGCGGCTTTGAGTCGTACTACGCCGCCGCCGGGGCTAGGAGAAATGTATAAACCGCCGCCCACACCGGGAAATTTTGGATCCTCCACCGAATCATAAACTGAGTTGACGAAATAGCTTCCCGATCCAGAACCTCCATGGGACGCAGAAGCATTCCCGACCGCTCCATGGGCTGCGTTCGTGGGTGCTGTGGTTGTCGTTCCACCGACACCGTAACCTGTAGGATAACCCCTGCTATCCGCATTGATCGAGCCTAGATTCGTGATTGTTCCGGTTGACTCGATGTCAAGGCCATAGAGAGTGGTAGTGGTGCCTGCAGAATGGGTCAGGGTTGCGCCTGACTCTATCAGGATGTCTGCAAAGCGAAATGGATTCTCGGATCCATAGCCCCCGCACTGCCCGCTTGAGTCGAGCACGTTGTTGATACGGCTGTTGATGGTCAGGGTGCCGCCCGAAACAAAGATGGGCTTGTTCCGAAAAGTGGAGATATTCGAGCAGTCGATGGTTACCCCAGCCAGATTGGTAGGGTTGATCGTGAGTACGACATTGTTTGAAAAATCGCGCCAAACGCCTCCCTCGCGGTACTGGGCGGTCAGGGTGGTGGTTTCAAAGTAGATTTCGGGGTTTGGGTTTCTTGAGATGGTCTGTTGAAAATAGATCGGACTGCCGTTGCCCCCGAAAAGAGTCACGTTTCCGCTCAATGAGGTGTTTGGATTGCTCGTAAAGAACCGGATATCAGCGGTATTCGGAAGGCCTGGAACGGCAAGATTGGTCACCGGGTTGTTCGAGGAGTCCCTAAGCCAGAGGTTGACACTGGTTCCTGTAGGCCCGCTGATTGAGTTGCTGGTCAGGGTGAATACGGAGGTTGATGCGGACATGGCGCCCATGTATTGAAAGGTTGTGGTCCCGGTCAAAAATGGTGTGTTCGGCGCCGCTGTCAGGATGATTTGGAAACCCCCTTGTCCTGAGGCTGCGGGCGCGAACGCCCTGACCGAATAGGTGCCATCATGGTTGTCCGTGACAGCGCTCAGGGTTCCGTTTGTCAGACTTGGTGTGAACCAGGTCGGGTATCCCCCCACTTCCGACTTCAGATTCGAGGTGTTTCTCAGGGTCACCGTGATGTCGATGTATTGTCCCGTCATGATTGAAGTGGCCGAAACCGAGTAAATTGAATTCGCCGCGGAAGGAGACCACGAAGTGCCTGAGTGGTGAACTCGCATGCCTGAGTTCGTGATGGAAGTACCTCCGACGCTTGCCACAAGTGTTTCAATGCACGGGCCGGACGAGCAGGACGCAGGAGCCGTGATGGTTGCAGTACATGTGCCGGCAGCACCGGCAGTCAAAGCGGTGAGCGCAACCGGAGTAAACGTTCCCGAAGAAGAGGATTTCGAGAGTGTGACCGCGAAGGTGTTTCCTGCTGCGGTCACGGAACCGCATCCGGAGGGCGTGGTGGGTATGGGATTATCATACTGATCCCGCACGTTTATCGTAATCGTTCTCGTTGAGCCAAGAGGGTTGATGACGTTTCCGGTTCCACTCATTCTGACCAGCGAACGGAGTGGGGAGACAGGGCCCGGGTTCAAGACAATGGTGACGCTTTTCGAAGAGGTAGAGACGCCGTTGATGCTCGCAATGCTGATGACTGCATCTGTTCCGGTGGAGGTAGGGGCAGTGTACAGGGCGCGATAGGTTCCAGTCGCTGGGTGAAAAACCGCATTTGCACTGCTCAGGGTTCCGACATTTGCTGTCAGTGCAACGATGTGGCCGTCGGTATTGATATTGTTTCCTGCAGAGTCCTTGAGTGCGACAATGATTGTGGCTGTTGCCAAGGCCGGCATGGCAGGGTCGGCCACAAGAGATGTGGTTGAAGCGTTGATTGTTGTTGTTGAGACCGAGGGAGAATTATTCGCGGTAATTGCGAGAAATGCCGGTTGTGACAGTAGGATAGAGTTCGGAAGAGGGGGGTTGGATGTGGGAGAAGTGATATTTGCGGCAAACGAAGCAGAGCCTACTGCGAAACCTGCGCTGAATATTTTCGTATAGATCCCGGCGCTTGCTCCGGTGAGGGCGGTGAGTGATTGCTGTCCGCTCGAACCGTCCCCCCAGGTGGAGCCGGTCGCCTGCGTCAGGGTCGGAGTGACCCTCACGGTGGCGCTGGCGTTCGGAATCGTGTTTGCATACTGGTCCTTCAGGGTAACCGATACAGTTGTGACCTCCAATCCGTTCGCCGTGATGGAGGTTGGATTCGTGGTTACCACGGTAAGATTACGGTCAATCGGGGAAGCCGGGTCTACTGATGCGATTGCGGAAAAATCGACATTGATGTTTGCTTGGGGAGGAAGCATTGCGCGGATTGTGTAGTTTCCAGGTGAGGTTCCCAGGCTGTACGGAGCAGAGGCCAATCCCCCTCCGGCGGAGGTGACATCAATGTAGTTCAGGCCATTGGAAAAGGTGCCGCAGTTTGCGCTCAGGCACTGAAACCGCACTTGAATTCCGTTGACCGGGATACCAGACCTCATCACCACCACCCGAAAAGGATTCGCAAGAGACTGATTCAGATATCCGGATTGGTTGTCAGTTAAGTTGCTGTTTACCTTTTGCAGTGTGTAACCGGTGAAGTCCTTCACCTCAAACTGAAAGATTGCATTCCCTTGAAGGCTCGACGCGGTCACAGTGCCGACACCAGCCGACCCCCCTGCTGTCAAGGTCACGCTTGCCGTGCCGTCCGCTTCGGTAGTCACCGTTGCTGGAATTGTCAGTGTTCCCGATCCCGATGTGACGGTAAAACTGACCAAGGAGTCAGGAATAGGAATTCCAAGGGAGTCAATGGCACGAACCTTCAAAGGACTGGGTGCCTGCGCGTTGAATTCAATATTCTGGTTATTGCCGTCAAGAACCACAAGTGAGGCTCCCTCTGCGGCAGTCGTAAGCCCCGTATTCAGCACCAGGATTGCGGATCCCGAGGTCAGTGGCTGCAGCCCGATGAATGCTGTAAACGCAACCGTTGCAGCAGTGGTTCCGACCCTGTAACTGTTTGTGTAGGTTCCGGTAGTCTGATAGGTCATCGAACCGGAGCTGACCCAACTTCCGACGTTCGGGGAAAAGGAAACGCTAAGGGGTTGTGAATTGTTTGGAATGAGATTCCCGTACTGATCCCGAAGAAAAACGGTTGTGGCAACGACATTCGTTCCATTCGCCTGGGAAGTGTTCTGGGAAAGAGCAATGCTCGACAGACCGAGGCTGACCGGTGCATTGGAAGGAACAGTTCCCGTTTGCTGGAAGGTCACGAAAGTTGCTGGGTTGCCTGTGATTGCAGCCTTCACGAGATTGAGACCGGCGGCGGTGCCCAATATGAAAGGGGTCTGGGCATACCCGTTGGAGTCCGTAACCACTGTGATGGAGGTTTGTCCATTCAGGGTGCCATTTCCCGCAGTGATCGAATAAGTGACCTGGAGATTGTTTGCGGCTGCTCCGGAGCCCGTGAGTACCCTGACTTTCAGTGGTTTGGGAAGGGGATTCACATTTGGATATCCAAGATTCTCACTCTGGAGATCGCCATCGACGATCGAGATGGTATAGGTGCTGAGAGAGACCACCGAAAGGCTGAAGCTTGCGGAACCCAGGCTTGAGGTCGCAGTTACAGTTACCGGGCCCGGAATTGTACCCGCAGTGAAATCAACCGAGGCGATTCCACTCGGGTCGGTCATGACCGAAGTATTGCTCAAGGATCCTCCCCCGGAGACCGAGAACGTGACCTCATTGCCCTGCACTGGACGATTGTTTCCATCCCGTGCAATCACACGAAGGGAAGATGCAAACTGGGTTTGAATCGCACCGGTTTGACCGTCACCCGAGAGAACTACAAGTGAAGCAGCTCCTGTCGTTCCTGAGCCGTTGGTGAGAGTGAGTGCCGCTCCCCCTGATGTGAGAGATTGAGAGTTGATTGAACCGAAAAACAGGGCGGTGCCCGGCATGGTTCCCACCACAAAAGTGTTGATGTAAGTACCCTCTGAAAGATAGGTGAAATTCGGGCCTGTCTGCCATCCGCCAAACGAGGAAAAGCTTCCGCTCGAGGTTACGGTGTGGGAGGAGTTTGGGATGAGGTTTCTGTATTGATCGCGAATTTGTATTGTTGCGGTGATAGCATTGACACCGTTTGCTGCAGCCGAAGTAGCGCTGAGTGAGATTGTCGACTGGCTCAGGTCCACGGTTGAATTTGATGCAACGGTGCCGTTTGCGGTGAAGGTGGTGAACACCGTTGGCTGACTCAGGATCGAAGCGATCACAGTGTTGGAACCCGCGGTGGTGCCCAATCTTAGTGTAGTGGAAGCGCGTCCGTATTCATCGGTCAGGAGGAATTGGAGGTTTGTTCCACCGATTTCGGCTCCACCGAGCGTACCATTATTGGTATTGACCTGGAATCGAACCACCACATTGCGAACCGGCTGATAGGATCCGTCTAGCACCTGAACGGTCATCGGCGAACCATCGTTTAGGTGTGCACCGATATATCCGGACCGGTTGTCTCCCGCTATTCTAAAGACCGAATAAGCGCCGAATCCGACCACGTTCAGGGTGAAGGATACATTACCGAAAGCACTTGTCGCATTGACTGATACTGTGCCCACGCTCCCACTTGCGGTCACATTGACCTGCGCGAGTCCATTTGAATCCGTTTGTACGATGATCTGGCTTAGGGTTCCTGGTCCGCTGATTCCGAATGTGACCGAATGATTCGGTATCGCTTCTCCGATTGAGTTTCTGGCCTGAACGATCAAGGGTGAGGAAGCCAGGGTATTGATTGGAACGGTTTGCCCATCGCCACTTACCTTGGAAAGAGAACTCAAGGAGGGAGTAGGCGTCGGAGATGATCCGGGAGTGGGTGTCGGGTTGGTTCCGGAACCATCCCCGAAGTTGTTGATAATCGTGGTAGAAGAAGAGCTTCCGAAAGACGGCCCGTCTCCGAAGACCGAAGATGCGGTTCCTCTTTTTCCGCAAGCGGATACCAGAAGGATCAATCCGACCAAGATTAACCGATTGGTTGAGGATTTTAAAATTAAACTCGATCCTTTCATCAACCTAAGCTTCTTTCTTCGCTTTACTTAACGGACCAATGTTTCTTCAACTTGATACCTTCCTTCCAAGATTTTACAGGCTTTTGAGACTTTGGAAAATGTGTCACTCAAGGCATTTGTCTGCACTGACATGTGTCTTGAGTGACATTCAGCTTTGATTGAATCCGGGGTTTCGTCAAAAGAGCCAGCCGAGTCCAACACTGAATGTGAGAGTTTGCACGAAGGTCCCCGAACCCCTGAACCAGCCCATCAACATCTTTCCTTGCAATTGAAATTCGTCACTCAGTCGGTAGACCGGCGTCAAGGCAAGGTAGGGCCCGGAGTAGGTTGTACTGATTGTCTTGAGAGGTACACTTCTCATCCCGAAGCCCAGCGAAGCAACTGCGCCAAAGCGGGAGTCATTCCGGATCGTAATGATATCACCCACCTGTCCGACCCCCTTGAACGCATCCAGGATAGAGAAACCCGCCCCGATGTTTGCACCCCAGTATACTGAAGAAAGTGTCGAGAATGAATTGATCCCGTAATCGATGTCGGTTTCAACGCTGATCACGGAATGAAGATGTCGACGATAACTCAACTGCACCAGTCCCGGAGCTAAAAACGATGCGTCAGTGACAGAAAATCGATAGAATCCGATACCTATGTTTACTTGGTTTTTTTTTGTGATTTTTTCAAGTGGCGCTTGAGCGCGGGCGGTGTCCGCCAAAAAGAACAACAGAGGCAGTGTCAGGAGTATCAGTGTTCGCCAAAAAAAAATCGACTGCATTCCTGGGCCTGATCCGTTAACTTCATGCTGTTTTTCTAATTTGGCCTTCATTTTTCACCGGCTTCATCAATTGGGCGAGTTCAAGTTTGAATGAATCGAGGATCCGGTTCCGACTTTCAACCACGGACGGCGAGGTGTATTCATGGGAAACTGTTTCCATGCGCTCGAGAAAACTCACCAGCCACTGATATCTCCGAGGTGAAAGAAATTTCTCGCAAATTGCTCTGACTTCCGGATTGTATCCGCCAATGCAATTTGCAAGATCCCGCACGTCCACCTGATTCCAGAATGAAACGGAGCCTTCGTTCAAAAGGCTGAGGAGTCCGACGTAAACCCCCTTTATCTGCCGGGAGGCCTGATACAAGACCTCTTCCTCCTCGAAAGTCTCGATTTTGAGCAGTATGTTGTTTTTGTACCGTGCTGCAAATGAATCCGAGCCTGTTGAAGTCTGATTGCGTGTCTGGATCAGGAGTTTTTCAGCAGCGCTTTTGACACGTCCAAGGATCTGAGCGTCTTCATGGGCGGTTTTCGTCTCGCTGCTTTTCTGGAAGAGTTGCAAGCGGATCTGCAGGTCAAGTCCCTCGGCTAGCGCCCTCATTTTCAGCGGTGGAAGAAGATCTAGAAGCATACCCAGTTCATCCAGGTCGAGGTAGCCTGCCAAATGCCTAAGCCACTCCATCGATTGTTTTGCCAGCGTGGCCGTGAATTCGTTTCGCGAGATTGCCTTGTATTGGGGCAAAAGAGGATACAGCACGCCCTCGATTTCCTTACGGCTGGGTGTCTCCGTAATCCTCGATGAAATGGGTTTGAATTCCTCCTCGATTTCCTGATCTAGCTTTCTTGCAAGATCCACCTTTGACAAAATACGATAAATGATGGCCGCCGGATAGTTTCGGGTCTGTGTCAGCCCCGAACAGTCATACACAAAGAGCTTGAGCGCCAAGGGGTCGATTTTTTCAAGAAGGTGCGTTTGATCTTCTGTTGAATCAGGTCCCGCCGGCTTGATTTTCTCAGGCTCGGGCGTCTGGGAGCGCTGTCGTGCTTCGATTGCCTCTCCCATTGTGGTAGAAGGAGAGGATATCTTTCCGAGCTCTGATGTAAGATCATGAGCAAGGTTCCGAAGCCCCTTCCAAAAGAGGATCAGAAACAAAGCTGCCACAAGAATCAGGACTGCACCTAGAATCTCGTAGGGGATCATTGGTTTGGGAGCAGGGATAGGGGTGGGAGCTGTCACGGGTTTGTCCGTAATGGAAACTGACGAGGTTTTCTTTAGCCATTTGATCCAGTCATCGGTCACCGCTTCGGGCAGGGTACCCGTTATGACCCGGTCACCACTCGCAAGATCGAGTCCAAGACTACGAACAAGCTGCTGTTCGATCCAGTCCCGTGAGGGGGCTGATATCTCGTCACTGAAGCTGATCCGGATAATCCGATTCTTGACAAAGGGGAGAAGTTCCTCGAGCGCAGGCGCCGATTGATCGGGACTTCCGGCTTGAGCGCCGATCCCGCCACCAAGTATTCCCATCAGGGGTACTGACACAGCTGTTGCATTTTTTTGAAGGTGTTCCCGCAGCCTTGTCTCAAAGAGCACCACCTCTACTTCAGCATGAAGCGTTCCACGCGGTGCCATGAGATCGACCTGCTTTTGAACCTGATCCTGAAGATAGGTTTCTATCCGGCCCTTTTCGACTGAGAATCCGACATCCGAAGCGCATGCGAACGGGTTCATCCAGTTCAGGGAGAAGCCGAGAAGTAACCTGAGCGCCATGGAATTCATTGCGCTACATCCTCCACTTTAATGGTTATTCTCCTGGCAATTGCAAGGTCCTCTGCTACTCCACTTGAGGAGGCGAGCGTCCTGTTGCTTGCAAAACCCTCTGCCGAGAGGAGATTTTGGGGAAACCCGTTCTCACTGAACCATTTGAGAACAGCAGTTGCCCGGATTACCGACAGCTCCCAATTGTCGCTGATTCTTCCTGTTCGGCTTCGAATGGGACGCGGGTCGGTATGCCCTTGCACAATGATTCGGATTCTTCCGGCGTGCGGCTTCAGTAATTCACCGGTGGATCTTATGATCGCCAAGCCCTCAGGTGTGACTTTTGTCGAGCCCGAATCGAAAAATGAAATATGATCGAAATTCAATTCAATGGACTTTTCATTCACTTCTCTACGAGAATAAAATCCTTTTTGGTTTGTAAGGACGCTTACGATGGAATGGATAACCGGACTCGGCAGCGCTTGACCGGGAGAAGACGGCGCTTTTTGGGTTTCCGTGGCGGAAGAAGGTTCGGTTTTCTTTAACTGGTCTTTTTTGAAAAAGATAATGA
>CANGWP010000014.1 GCA_947457605.1 Bdellovibrionales bacterium
ATTCAAACCAGACAATCTTCCTCAGCTTGGAGCGGTTCTTGATCAAATCCTTCAGAACAATTTCAGTGAAGCGGTTTTTTCGGGTCATGCAAAACACGCTTTGCAAGCACGACTTCCACTGATTCACACTCACTCCGGCCTCCGGGGTTCGTGGCCCCTCAATGATTACTTCAGCGTTTCCCGGGCTCCAGACCTGGGTCATCCGGGTGATGAATTTTGTGGGCGGCCCTTTTTGATACTCGAAGGTGGAAACAATCGGATCCCCATTGAAACTCTTCGGCCAGGGAACCAGATGGTATCCGTAGCTCAGGGTCATGGAAGATCCGCCATCCCGATCAAGGTCCTCAGGGATCAGAACCTCATAGCTTTCCTCTGAAAGGGTTCCATGAATCAGCGAATTTCGCTCATGCCACCAAACCCGTCCCCCCTGTCCAAGACCGAGGATCACAAGAATCAGGCTTATCCATTTGATTTGAACGGAGCTCATGGCTCCATGATACGGGGAAGCGTAAAAAATGGAAAAGGGTTTCCCGAAGGCCTTTGTGTTAGGATCCTCTTGCAATGCCGGAACCGTCACCAGAACCCAGGAAGATCATTCATGTCGACATGGATGCCTTTTACGCCTCGGTGGAACAAAGGGATCACCCCGAATTCCGAGGTCGCCCCGTCATTGTCGGAGGGGATCCTGACGGTCGGGGGGTGGTTGCCGCCTGTTCGTATGAGGCCCGCGCCTTCGGGGTAAGGTCCGCCATGAGCACCACAAAGGCCAAGCGACTCTGCCCGAATGCCATCTTCGTGCACCCAAGGTTTTCTGCCTATGAAGAGGCAAGTCAAAAAATCAGGGAGATCTTTCACGAGGTGACGGACCTCGTAGAGCCTCTCTCACTCGATGAGGCTTATCTCGATGTGACTGAAAACAAGTGGAACGAAGCGCTGGCCGGTAAAATCGCGATCCGGATCAAGCGCGAGATCAAACAACGGCTAAACCTCACCGCCTCCGCAGGGGTGGCTTCCACCATGTTTCTTGCAAAAGTTGCGAGTGATTACCGGAAGCCTGACGGCCTTACGATCATTCCGCCGGAGGAGGCACTTGATTTCATCGCGCCCCTCCCCGTTTCAAAGATCTGGGGAGTCGGACCTGCGACAGAGGCGGCACTTCTTCGCATTGGAGTCCGAACGGCAGGGGATCTCCGCGCACTCTCGGAGGCGAGTGTCCAGGCGGCGCTTGGAAAAAACGGATTGTTTCTTCACAGGCTTGCCCATGGCATTGATGATCGCAGGGTGGACCCGAATTGGGAGCGAAAAAGTTACGGCGCAGAACGCACCTTCGAAAAAGACATGACCTCGATCACGACTCTCGAGTCTGAGATCCGGGACCTTTGTGTCGAGATCTCGGATGCGCTGTTGGAAGAAGATCTTCGGGCTCGTACCATCACTCTCAAAATCAGATACGGAAACTTTGAAACCATCACTCGAAGCATCACTCTTCCAAGAGCTCTCGATTCAGCAGAGCGGATTTTTCAGGAGGCCTTCAAGCTTCTTCATGAGAAGACCGAAGCCGGAATCCGGCCGGTACGACTTGCGGGGATTTCCGCATCCCACTTGGTCGGACGCGATGGCCCAGAGCAACTTTGGCTTGAGTTGCCTGAATTCCTTTGAACGCTTGGAAAGCTAGCCTATGAATTTCGAACCGCGATCAACTGAACCACGGCGCTAATTCCTGAATGTCCCTCTCCCTCTTGAATCTCGCGATCGAGTTCTTGGAGAGACTTGATCTGAAGAGACCCGAAATCACGCTTTAGAATTTCGGCCGTCATCATCAGTTCAGGCACGGGCGGCCCCCCGGTTTTGTACTCAAGCTGACGGGGATGATAGGCCTCCAAAATCATCACGCCACCGGTTTTTAGCGCCGCGCAAGCCCTTGCGTGCACGATCGACCGCTGTGACCTTGAATCCTGAGCGTGCAAGAAAGATCGCATTCCTGCCCTCGCCCTCGGCAAGACACAGAACCCGGCCCCCTTTTGGAATGAGCGTGAGGTTATCGCGAAGAAAATCATTTGGCTCTTTTCCGTAATGAAAGGCCTCTTTGTCATACCGTTCATCCCAGGCAAGAGCTCCCGGGGTCTCAAGATTCTTCAGTTCACTCATAGCTTGACGCCGCTTTCCCCAGGTTGTTCCCGAATCACCCGCTTCAAAACCATTTCAAGCGGACAGAAGCCCGTGAAACTGGACTGAATCAGGTTCAAGCCCACAAAGGCCGTGAAGTACAACCAATTCTCGGAATGTACCTTCGACAACACAAGACTCACCAAAACAAAACTACCTGCAAACCGACGGATCCAATTTTCCACTTTCATCTTTCACTCCTTAATTCCCGAAGCCGGGATTTACCTACCAACCAGTAATACATCGCAGGCACGGCAAATCGACTGAGTGCCGTGGCTGCGATCTCACCAAAAATCAGGCTGACTGCGAGTCCCTGGAAGATCGGATCCGCAAGCATCACCGCTCCCCCAACCACCACCGCTGCGGCAGTGAGCAGCATGGGTCTGAACCTGAGAACCCCGGCATTGATGACCGCATCTTTCAACGCCGCACCCTCGGAAATCTGCTGCTCGATGAAATCCACGAGGATGATCGAGTTCCTGACAATGATTCCGGCCCCGGCAATAAAGCCAATCATCGAAGTCGCCGTAAAATAAGCGCCCAGCATCGCATGCCCGGGAAGAATTCCAATCAGGCTGATCGGAATCGGCGCCATGATGACGAGCGGTACCGCATAGCTTCTGAACCATCCCAGCACGAGCACGTAGATCAGGATGATCACGACCGCAAAGGCTCCGCCAAGATCGCGGAACACTTCGTAGGTGATGAACCACTCTCCGTCCCACTTCAAGACCGGTTCGCGCGTGTCCCAGGGCACATCGGAAGTCTGGGTGCGAACCTTGATCTTGGGATCAAGCTTCAGGATTCCATACACCGGAGCCTCCTCGGCGCCCGAGAGTTCGCTCATCACCATCACCACGGGCTTCAGATTCTTCCGATACAATACCGGGGTGGTAAGCACCTCGGGCTTTTTCATCAATCCGGAAGCGTCCACACTTCCCGACTCAAAAGACGAGAGTCTTTGTCCTTGAAAGGGGGCCGAGCCTGCGCGACTCCCGGAATTCAAGGACAGGTCGATTCCCACTTCTTCGGGAGCGAGGTTCTCATCCAGAATCCCGACCCGGCTTTCAGAAAACATCAAGCCACTCAAGGCAGAAAAATCGCGGCTATTGGACCCGAGCAGTCCTCCCCGGTCAAAATTGAAACCGAATCGAAGTCGGCTCCTCTGATTCCTGAGCGTGGTGTCGAGATCCACAACTCTGGGTTCATTCTTGAATACCGCCTCGATCTCGCGCGCGGTGGATTCGCGGACCGAAGCATCGGGACCGTAAATTTCAGCAACCATGGTGGATAAAACCGGGGGCCCGGGCGGTACCTCCAGTACCTTCGTTATTGCATGGTGTTTCTGTCCGAATGCCGAGATGATCGGGCGCAGTCCTTCGATGATCGCGTGACTTGATTCTTTGCGATCGTCCTTTTCACTCAAGACCACCTGCAGATCCGCTTGATCGTCCTGCCCCCGAAGAAATGCGTGCTTCACCATTCCGGAGAATGAAAACGGAGCAGCCTCGCCCACGAACACCTGCACCCGCTTCACTTCCGGATGAGTGAGAAGCTCGCGCGAGAGTTCCGTTGACAGTTGAAGGCTCTTTGCGAGAGGTGTCCCGTCTTCATAGTCAAGAAGAACTTGGAACTCGTTTTTATTGTCAAACGGAAGCATCTTCACTTTCGCCGCCTTGAAGTAAAGGAGCGAGAACGCAATCAGAAACAAAACACCGACGAGACCCGCGAATAACAATACGGCTCGTTTTTTTCCCAGCAGACTCTCCATGATGCCGCGGTAAATCCGATCAAGCTTCCCCTCTTTTTCCGGTGAATCATGAACAGGCTCGTGCGCCTTCAAGAGCTTCACCGATGCCCAAGGAGTGACAACGAATGCGACGATCAGCGACAGGATCATCGCAAGGCTTGCCCCCACCGGAATCGGTTTCATGTAGGGGCCCATCATTCCCCGCACAAAGGCCATGGGGAGAATTGCCGCGATCACGGTGAAGGTCGCAAGAATGGTCGGGTTCCCGACTTCGCTCACCGCTCGGATTGCCGCTTTTGCGATGCCTTGTCTCGGGTCAAGCTTCAGATGGCGCTCGATGTTTTCGACCACGACGATCGCATCATCGACCAAAATCCCGATCGAGAAGATCAGGGCGAACAGGGTAATCCGGTTCAACGTGTAGCCCAGGAAGTAATAAATTCCGAGAGTAAGAGCAAGGGTCACGGGAATCGCGATCGCAACGACAAGTGATGCCCTGAATCCCATTGCTAGCGCAATGAGGGCTGCAACCGAGAGAGTGGCGATCAGGAGGTGCTCGATCAATTCGAGTGATTTCTGATTGGCCGTTTTTCCGTAATTCCGAAGCTCCGTCATTCGTACGTCTTTTGGCAGTCCCTTGGCAAAAATTTCTGCGCGGGAGAGCAAAGCCTTCGAGAGCTCGACCACATTGGTTCCTTTTCTCTTTGAGAATACGATCGAAACCGCATTCTCGACTGAGCCCGCCTTTTCGCGATCCAGCAGCACAGATGCGCGAGTCCTTGCCTCCGGACCATCGATCACTTCGGCCACATCCCGGACGCGAATCACGCGACCCGCTCTTTGGCCCACCGGCAGATTCTCGATGTCGGCTTTTGAAGAAAGCCTTCCACCCGCCTCCACATCATACACCCGCTCCTCACTCCAATTTTTTCCAGACGGGGTGAGTACATGGTTCTTTTGAAGTGCATCATAAAGCGCAAGAAGACTTACTCCGCTTCCACTCAGGCGCTTCGGATCGGCAATCACCCGAAGAGTACGCCTCAGGCCACCACGCAGCTCCACCCGGGAAAGATCCGGAGTGCTGGAAAACTCGCGGGCAAGAGGGGCCACCAAGGATCGAAGAGCTGCAGGATCAAGGGTGCTTGAGCTGAAAGCGAGATTCAAAAAAGGAACATCATCGACAGAAAAAGACCGAACCACCGGATCAGTGACCCCATGGGGCAATTCCTGCTTGGAAACCAGCAATTGATGGTGAACCTTGACCAGACTTGGCTCCATGGGCTCACCCACCTTGAAGCGAACCGTAATCAAAGCGCCATTTGCTCTGGAGGAGGAATAAACATATTCAACACCCTCAAGCCCCCAAACCGCACGTTCAATGGGTTCGGTTACCTTTCGTTCGACTTCCTGGGCTTCAAGCCCGGGCGCGCCGATTGAAATGTCAATCATCGGTACCGAGATCTGGGGTTCCTCTTCCTTCGGGGTAAGGACCACCGCCGCAAGTCCGATCAGAATCGAAAAAATTGCAAGAACGGGAGTGAGCTTTGAGTGAATGAAGCCAAGCGCAATTTTTCCTGCCAAACCGATCTTTTCAGGATTCGTGTTCATGATCAGATTCCTTCTTTCCTGATGTAGCTTTGCAAAGAACTCCTGCCGCCAATCCACTCGGACTCAAGGCGTACCCGGTCGAGCAGCAGATCCACCCTTCGATTCAAGGCCTCGGCCAGGGCAAGGGCACCGATCGCGCCATCTTGAAACAAACGAAGCGCAATTCGGGTTTGTTCGCCGAGCAGCTCCTCGGACTCCCGGATGATTTTGAGATTTGAATCCAGTGCCCGCGCGCGGGATTCCAATTCGTAAAATGCGGTCTTTGCCCGCTCGGAGGCCTCTTTCGAACGCATCGATTCCCGCTTTGATCTCAAGCTTGATTCACTCAGGCGATTCCACGAGTCCGGACTGAATAAAGACCATTTGAGATAAATTCCAGCAGTCGTGGTGAATGCGTTTCCACGGTCGCCTGCATTCCAATTCTCCGATCCAAACAACCCTACGCCAGGAAGGTATCGGGAACGTTCCATGGAGGACTGTTCATCGGTTGCATGAGCCGAGAGATTCTGAGCCTCCTCGAGCAGTGTGGATTCCGGAGCTCCGGGCATTGGAAGCGTTGCTTCGACAAACTCCGCAACATTCGCGGACCTTGGTTCCCAAGGTTCCTGATTGAGACCGGCAAGCACCGAAATCCCGGACTTAAGCCCCTGCTCTTCCGCCATGATGGAATTGATCACGGACAAAATGCGGTTTTGAAGCGCACGGAGGCCCAACATCCCGGAGTAGCCGACAGGATTTGCGCGGCTTCCAAGTGCATATCGTTTCAGAATGCCTGACAGAGCATCCCGCATCTCGATTGCCCGAGCCTTCGCATGATGGAGCGACAAAATCCTTCCAAAATCGTGACCCGCCTTTGAATGCAACTCAAGCTCCTTTGCATCCCGGAACTTTTCGCGGGATTCCTGCCAAAATTGAGCAGCCCTGCGCGCGGCCTCCTTCATGCCTCCCTCATACAAGGGAAGCTCCGCCTGCAAAGAGAGCTGACCATATTTCTGAAATCCGGGTTCATTGAGAGCCGCGGCCGCGAAATCCTGCGAAAGCACCTGACGCTGTCCGAGCTTTGAGAAAAGGGAAAGCCCCGGATCATTCGTAGTGAAATATCGCCCCCCAAGACTAACGCTTGGGAGCCAGTGAAGCGCCGCCCTCTCGCGAGCCTCTCGCGCCATGCCGGCCTCGAGCTCCTCGCCCTGCAGGCCACTTGAGTTCGAGCGAATCTTGCCCCAAAGCTCGGAGAACGCGAGCGGTTCGGCACAAGCCCTCTGCGCGCCTGATACTGCAATCCATACTGACATCAGGAAAACTGCAAATTTCGGGTTCATGGACAAAAAATCTCCTTAATGGAATGGATCAGCTTTTTTAGGCGCTCATCAGCTAGCGTGTAGTACACGGAGGTCCCCTCTTTTCTTGAGCTCAGCACACCCTCGTTCTTCAACCGGATCAAAAACTGGGACATGGCGGATTGAGAGATGCCTCCGAACTCCACGAGCTCTCCTACCGTTTTTTCGCGGTCAATCAAGGAGCAGAGCACCTTTAGCCGAATGGGGTGCGAGAGGGATTTCAGCACCTGGCTCACCTCATCACACCTGCTTGCCATCATCTTGAGTTCGGATTCTTTCATGTCTTGCCTCTTTTGTTAAAATATTATAATTTTATAATATATGCAAGGAGGAGTTTGCATGCTACAAAACCCGCTACCAAAAGGAGTCCTCATTTATGTCCACCCTGAGTTTCGAAGCCACCCTGAACCTGCCCTTTGATTCTGCAATCGAAAAAACGACCGAATGTTTGAAGGCAGAGGGATTCGGCGTTCTTACCCGAATCGACTTTGATCAGAAGATCAAGGAAAAGCTTGGGCATACGCTTCCGAAAACCGCAATCTTAGGAGCATGCAATCCGGGATTTGCCTATGAGGCGTATTCCAAAACTCCTGACATGCTACTACTGGTTCCTTGCAATGTCGTAGTGGAAGAGCTCGGCGCGAACCGATCCAAAGTCCGCCTGATCAAACCCTCCAGCATGGTGAAAACCCTGGACTCGCCTGATCTCGTCAAGATGGCCGAGCAGATTGATGCCGTCTTGGAACGGGTCTCAAAAGCAATCACTACCGGTGGTGCCAAATGACCTTCGAGCCAACCCAAGCCCTACCCCTCGTTCTGATCACGGGATTCATTTTGTACCGTTATCTAGGATTTCGACGGGCCCGGTCCGCAATCCCGGGGCTTCTGAACCGGGGTGCCGTGATTGTCGATGTCCGAACCGAAGCGGAATACAACGGCGCTCACCGACCGGGGAGCATCAACATTCCACTGAATCAATTTGATTCCCGATGCTCGGAATTAAAGAAGGATGTACCTGTGATCCTTTGCTGCGCAAGCGGCGCCCGGAGCGGAATCGCTGCAGGCGTTCTTCGAGCCAAAGGCTTTGAAGTCCTGAACGCCGGCCCTTGGACGAACATTCCCTAAATTGCGCCGAAAGCGCTCGTTTGGACCTGGCTTCCTCAGTTTATGGACTCACCCCGTGGTCATCTTGGGGGGAAATGCTGCCAATACGAGGAAGCCATGCCCGCCCTCACCATATTCTGATTTGATTTTTGCCCCCTTCTGACTTAATTAAACGTCTAGAATTTAAAAACAATGGGTCCGGAGATGTTCAGTGAATCTATCATCCCTACAAACCGAATTTGATTTGCTCTATTCGGGATTCGCATTGGCCAGTGGAAACGGAACCCTTGCCCTGCTTCTTCTCGCGCTTTTGATTGCGTGTGCTTTTGAGTTCATCAATGGATTTCACGACACCGCCAATGCCGTTGCGACCGTCATCTATACCCGCTCGCTGAAACCATGGACCGCTGTCCTTTGGTCGGGGATCTGTAACTTCATCGGAGTTTTTATCGGCGGCATTTCGGTTGCGATGGGAATCGTAAAGCTCCTGCCTGCCGATGTGCTGGCCTCAAACAACACCTCACTTAGCCTCATTGCCGTTTTCTCGATGCTTTTGTCCTCTTGCATTTGGAACCTTGGAACCTGGTACTTTGGAATTCCCGCCTCAAGTTCTCATGCCCTGATCGGAGGGATCCTTGGCGTCGGCGTGGGGCATGCGATCTCAAACGGGAACACCATTTCGTCCGGAGTGAATTGGACGAAAACCAGCGAGGTGGGTCTCTCGCTTCTGATTTCACCTCTTCTGGGATTTTTGTTGGCAGCCCTTGGATTGGTTCTCCTTAAGGCGATGACCAGGAATTCGAACCGACTGCACTCGCCCCAGATTCCCGGGAAAACCCCTCCCATCCCGATCCGAATCGCGCTGATTGGCACAAGCACCGGAGTGAGCCTTGCCCATGGATCCAATGACGGCCAAAAAGGCGTGGGGCTCATGATGATGATCCTGATCGCACTTCTTCCTGCCCAGTTCTCCCTGAACCCTTTTGTGCAGTCAGGGGAAATTGCAAAGGCCATAGCTGCCGCAAACCAGATCCAAGTGAAAGTCGCCTCCCTGCCAGGGGCAACTTCGGGGGAAAAGGGAATCCTGATCCGGAACGCCCATGCAAGCGCTGATGCCGGACCTGCAAAAAAAGATCAAGAAAACCTCGCCAAGGCGCTCACCCTGTCCACTCAGATTCAAGAGGATCTACAGGGCGCAAATACCACTTCAGAGGTTTCCGGGGAGAAACGCCTGAGACTTCATTCCAACATCGTCCAACTCGAAAGCAAGCTGAGCTCGCTTGAGCGCGCAGGCTTTGCTCTGACTGACACCAAAAAGGCAAGAAAGACCCTTTTCTCGATCATCGAATACGCCCCGTTTTGGGTGATTGTGCTGATTGCGATTTCGCTGGGCCTTGGCACCATGATCGGGTGGCGGCGCGTGGTGGAAACGATCGGAGAGAAAATCGGTACCTCGGAACTCACCTATGCCCAAGGCGCAGTTGCTCAAACGGTCGCCATGAGCATGATTGGAGTGTCGGCTCTGGTGGGAGTTCCCGTCAGCACCACTCATTGTCTTTCTTCCGGTGTTGCTGGAACCATGATCGGTGCCGGATCAAGCGTCCGAGGGGGCACCATCAAAACCATTCTGATGGCGTGGGTACTTACCCTTCCCGTTACGCTTGGGCTGTCGGCCGGGACCTACTGTCTCCTCAAACTCGTTTTTCACTCTTGATCCGTATCTTCGACTTTGGGCTTTTTCGTGGATGACTTCCCCTGATATTCGATCGCTTCTTTCTCCGCCTCGCCCGGCGTTGCCGTGCTATTGCCGTATTCGGTCGGGGACTTTTCAATTCCTTTTTTGAAAGTCCGCGAAACCGGATCCTTCTTGTCTTTGCCTGCGCTTTCAGGCTCTTTCTTCATGTCAAGCTTCCCTTCGGACTTTCGCTGATTGGATTTCCGTTCGTTGAGGAACTTCTTTACCTTCGCCTCCTCCTCGGGGGTGAGTTTCCGGCGCTTTGCAGCCATCTCAGCCTTGTCCCTCGCGTCGATTATCGCCTCTTCCTCAGGGCTCGGGCGCTTGGGCGCCGGGGCCTCGAGCATTTTTTTGATCTCAGGCGAAAGATTTCGTGCGTCGAGCAGCTCTTTTGACTTCGCCTGCATTTCCTGAATCTGGGCGGCTCTCATCCGTCTTGCTTCCTCTTGAATGGAAACCTTTGGTTTTGACTTTGCTGCGAGGGCCGGGGTCGACACCAAGGATATGATTAAACTGAAAAAGTTGAAAAAAAGACGGGATCGGGCGAATACCTGATTCATATTGTACATAATACTACACTCCTATAAAATCATGGAAGGGGGAGCTTTTCACTGTGCCGAAGGAAACCTTTTTCATTCTTGGGATTTTGATTCTGAGCGGATCTTCTCCTCCGTCGTTTGCTCTCAATTTAAAATGCATCAACGACGACAACACCATTTCGGGAGGGACTCCCGAGAACTCTTGCCGAAACCTTCTCCCCAAGTGCTCAGAGATTCACCAAGCGTACAAAACAAAGGTCCTTGAAGCCTTGAGCCTGAAAATCTACGGCTACCACAAGGGCTGGGATCTCAACACAAACGCAACGACCGCGACCCAAGCCGCAGGAAGACCCATGCCCTATCGCCTCTGCAATGTGGTCGGAAAATCCATCCAGTACAAAGGAGCCCGGGACCTTGCCTTCAAATACCGGGGAATGGGCCAAACAGTTGCCAATGATGGGTGGACAAACTACACCAGCCAACAGGTTTGCGGCGATCTGCCCCGGGTAAACGTAAACAAAGACGCGCGTCACATTTACCTTAAAATGGAGGGAAACAGCGGGAGCGCACTTGCTTCGTGGATGTTTAGTGCAATGCCCTATGAGATCCGCGCTCAAGCCTATGACTTTTTTGAGACGGTCAAAAAACCAAGCGAACTCAGTGCCGCCCTCACCGACCCAGCCATACAATCCTCAAAACAACGGTTCACCGAGATCGAGCAGGGAGCGGATCAATTCCTGAATGCCCTGCCTCCGGAATCAAAAGCTGCCTGCAATGATCCGAACTTTTCAAACCTGATGAGCCGATGCAGCGGGACCGGGCAGCCCCTTTCGATGAGTGATCCTGCGATCCGCCTCTGCAGCCTTGCCAAGATTTCAACCATCCTCAATCAAAGCTCCGTTTCAAGCATGATTCAGTTTCAGATCATGGCAAATGCAAAAAACGCATTCCAGCAGCATCTTGGATCCGTATTCTTAAGCGCACAGAGCAGCCCCCTCTGGAACTCGCTGGTCAACAAGGCGGCAGATGATTCGAGTTGGTGGAATTGCCTGTTTGATTTTAAAGGCACCCGGAAGTGTGCTGCAACGGTGGTTTCGGGGGTGATGGGAGACGGCGCTTGGAAGGTCTATGACGACTGGTGGGCCCACACCACCACTGACGGACCGGGCACTCCACGCGTGGGCAGGAGGTTTTTCGGGTTTATGCTCGATTCCTCGGCAAATGCGCTTCGCGCCCAGCTCCCGGTAAATTCGTCTCCCTACTTTCGGACTTCTTTGTACCTGTCGGTTGACTTTGGATTTGTCTCCTATTTAAACAATGCTCTCGCCTGGATCGTACAGTGGGCATTGAGCGCATTTGATACCATGCTAAATGACGAAAATCTGGGAGGCTCACTCTCCAGCGGACCGATCAGATTCATGACTCTTTCCAGCGGAATTCCCGCTATCATCGAGAAAATCATTCGCGCGGACATCTGCAAACAATCCCGGCCCGGAGACCTAAGCCCTCGGTGCGATGAAACTTTGATTCCAAACAAACCAAACAACGGGGTGAACTACACATGGTGAAACAGGTTTCACTCGCACTTCTTGCCACCGTTTTATTTGCTAGCTTTGGCGGCTCAGCCCTTGCTGGTGACTTCAAGGTGTTTTTGGATTACGCATGCCTCAATATCGACGGGATTCCCGTTCCCCGATATTCCAATCTCGCCGATCGCTGTTGTGGATCAAACGCCGCAAGCGACGAACTTTGCAAGGCAGGGTTCTTTTCCATCATGCCGGATTCCCTGGAAGAAAATGGCCATATTCTGGACGGAGTCTACGACCTACTGGAGGAGGCAAATACCCTCTCCGGAAATTCCGCGGACCTCTCGCTGACACCCGACAACTCAAACCCGAACAACGAGGCTGAAGGCTCGACTTCGAGTGAACCGATCAATACCCAGATTTCTGCACTCACCTCCATCGGAGACCTCTCGAACCTGAGTGGGCCCGGACCGAACTCACAAAATCCTGCGGGGGGACAGCTTCAAGGATCCTCAGGAGGTGGAATGTTGGGCCTGACCGGGCTTGGTGCGGGAAGTTCGGATTCCTGGTCCTCAAGAAGAGGCAAAAAGAAGTTCGCGGTTCCCGGGAGTGAAGCTACAGAACCCGGCTCGGGGAGGTATGCCTCTTTGGGCTCAGGGCCATCCATGGTCCCGGGCTCCGGAGGCCCATCCGGAGTGACCTCATCGAGCCTTGGGGTGGAAGTGGTTGAATATGGTGTTGATCCATCGAAAGCAGGCGAAGAGATTGCCAATGGTGCGCGTGACGAAGGCAAGAGCGACCCCTCCGGTGCACCTGGGGGGGCGGGGTCTGAAACCGGCGGTCTTGCCGGAGCCGGGGGCTCCCTTGCCAGCGGGGCAAACCTTGATGCCGCCGATTACCTGAGCCGAATTCACAAGAAAGACTCGATTTTCAAGATTGTTTCGCTTCGGTACAAAAAAGAGGTCGATCGAAAAAGCGTCCTGATCCCTGGAAAGAAATAACCCTCCTGCCCCCTCTCCATGAATTCCATTTTGTAGGCGAAGCCTCCACAAAAAAGATCGTTTTGATTTAAAAATGCGCTAAGCTCGGACCTCGAAAAAAGGGGTCCGAAACTGGTGAATCAAGAAATCTTCGAATGGCTGCAACTCTTAGGACGCTGGCTGCACATCATGGTGGGAATCACCTGGATTGGCACCTCCATTTTCTTCATGTGGCTCGACCGAAGTTTTGTGCGGAACCCGGAATCCAAAAACCCGGGCCACATCGGCGACCTCTGGATGGTTCACGGAGGCGGCTTCTATCACGTCGAAAAACTCCTCATGGGTCCGACTCCCGTTCCAAGGGAACTCCACTGGTTCAAGTGGGAGTCCTATTGGACCTGGATGAGCGGGATCTTCTTGCTCGCACTCATTTTCTACTCGGGCTCCGGCACCTTTCTTTTGGATTCGAGCGTATCGAAGATCAGTTTTTTGGAGGCAATCCTGCTGAGCCTTGGATCCCTCATCGGATCCTGGGTTTTTTATGACACTCTTTGGGAATCGAACTTCACAAAAAAGAACCCGCGTGCCGGACACGCAATCACCTTACTTTGGTTTGGAGGCATGGTCTATCTTCTGTGCCACACCCTGAGCGGAAGGGCTGCCTACATCCACATCGGGGGAATGCTTGGAACCTGGATGACCGCGAACGTCTTTCTTCGGATCATTCCGCGCCAAGTGAAAATGGTGGAAGCCTCAAAACGGGGCGAACCCGTGAATCAGGAATGGGCCAAGAACGCAAAGAATCGCTCCACCCACAACACCTACTTCACTCTTCCTGTCATTTTCATCATGCTCTCCAACCACTTTCCGAACACCTATGGCAATGCCTACAACTGGCAGATCCTGATTGCGATCAGCGCAGCAGGAGCCGCGATTCGAGAATTCTTCGTGGTCCGGCTCTCGAACCCCATGCGCTCGCGTCGCTTCGGAGTCCTGGGTTCGGTCATCATCCTTGCCGTGATGGGATTGACCCGTGAGAACAAATCCCAGGAAATCCCCGCGACTCCGGAAACCGGAGTGAATTCAAAAGCGGAAGAGTCAGCGCCTCTGGATGTGGGTCCCCATGGCACTCTTCGCGGGCGGGTGCTTTACCGCGGCACACCTCCAGCTCGTGAGACCCTGTCGGTGCCCGGAGGCTGCAATCCGGGCGGAAAGCCCGAAGTATTGTCAAACGACATCCTGGTATCCGACGGAAAGGTCGCGAACGTGCTTGTGTCCATCACTCGGGGGCTTGAGCCAAGGGACTTCGGTACTCCCCCCAAAGCGCATGCCGTACTCGATCAGAAAGAATGTCAGTACGAGCCAAGACTCCTTGCCGTTCGCGTGGGGCAACCTGTGGATTTCCTAAACAGCGACCCGATCTTCCACAACGTGAAATCACTGAGTAAGGAAAACGAAAACTTCAACGTGGCCATGCCTTTGAAGAACGACAAGATGACAAAGGTGTTTCAAAAGCCGGAAATTTTTATCGAATCCAAGTGCAGCGTCCACCCATGGATGAGTGCGTCGATTGCAGTTCTGGATCATCCCTATTTTCAGGTGACCGGAGCCTCAGGTGAGTTCAGCATTTCGAACGTGCCGGTCGGCACCTATACGCTTGAGGCCTGGCATGAGGTTTTCGGATCCCTAAAAAAGGAAATCACGCTGAAGGCGGACCAAACCCTTGAACTCGATTTCAGTTACGGAAAGTAGGAAAGCATGATCAGCACACATGTACTCGACACCAGCAAAGGAATGCCCGCAGAGGGCATCGAAGTCGTACTTGAACTGTGTAAAAACGGGTCAGGGTCCGATTTTTCCGAAATCGCGCGGGGGCGCACCAACGCGGATGGCAGACATTCTTTTGATTGCGAGAAAGTTGCGGCCACCTATCGGTTGACCTTTCGGATTTCGGAGTACCTCGAAAAGACCCAAAGTGATTTCTTTTTTCTCACTGCCCCCGTGATTTTTAAAATTTCAAACACGAACCGAAAGTACCACGTTCCCCTCCTCCTGAACCCATTTGGGTATTCCACCTATCGCGGATCCTAAAACCATGAGCAAGATCGACATTCCCTATTATGAGGATTATCTCTCCCAATCCCTGATCGAACACCTGGAAAAAGAAAGCCAGCCCGTAGAAGGGGTGCCCGGACTCCGCTCGATCGGAACCCAGGGTGGCCTTGAAACGACGGCATCCCTTCGATTTTTGCTGGAGCTTTACCAACGATTAAAAGAGCCGCTCCATCGGGTTCTCACTCAACGGAAAATTGACCGGAAGTTTCTCGATGAGCGCACCCGCGCCTGTTTTGAACTCAATCGCTCCTTGAACATTGACCTCAAGGACCCGGACTATCAAACCGTGCTCGGTCACGAGGACGGCGACGGGCGCATCGTGATGGGTCCGAAGAATGAGTTCTTTTGCAAAAAAGGCTATGGCGATCCGATCGCAAGTCTTCCGCCCTTTTTGAAGGGAACCCACGTCACCCTCTTTGGGCCGCCGGATGATGCGAAGCTCTCGATCAATGCGATGAATGCATTTCACCGCAAGATCAAAAACGAACCGGCAGTCGTAGAGCAGATCCTCCAGACCTGCACCGGCGCCCCTTTCTGGGGTGCGGATGACGAGGACTCCAAGACCCCGCTTCGCTCGGATCTCATTGCGGCTGGAGAAAATCTAAGGGGCTGCTTTCAGGGAGACCTTACCTATCGCGATGAAAAGTCCGGAAAATCCTATCAATTGGAATCCTCCCGCCTCTCGCTCCCGATCAAGCGGTTTCCAGGCCTTGCCCTTCCGTCTCCCTTCCTGCTTTTTGAGGGCAATCCGATTCCCCTGCACCTCTATGATTTTGCACTCCACCTTTACGCGCATTGGGAAAACGATCGAGCCCTTTGTTACTACGTTCCAAAACTCGAAAACGAGGAAGAGGCCTCCTACATTCGCCTGATGATTGAAACCGCAGAAGAGCTCATAAAAAAGGAGCATCCTTCCTATCAACCAGGCTCCATCCGCCTGTTCATCGTTCTTGAGAATCCGCGCGCCATCTTTCGGGTGAACGAAATCATGGATGCGCTTCATCCCTACTTTGCGGGCGCATCCTTGGGATGGCATGACTACCTTGCCTCCACCGCAAGACTCTTCAAGAACGATGGAAACTATCGGATTCCGGTCAAAGCGGATCCCAACATCGTGATCAAGTACATCAAGGCATCCCACGATCTGCTTGCGGATGTGGTCGGTTCGCGCGGTGGAATCAAAATTGGCGGAATGTACGGAGTTCTGCCGATTGAAAATGATCTCGCAAGCCCCTCGTTTCAACTCACGATCAAAGGTTACATCAAGGATGTCGTGACGCAGCTAAAGCGAAACTTGAGCGGATTCTGGGTTGCGCACCCTGATTTTGTGCGGCTTGGAATGGCGCTCGTTCAAGCCTGGAAACTCAGGGACTCCTCGCCCCAACTTCTGGACGAGCTCGTGTGCTCCCTTCTTTTGCCGGACCACCACGAAGAGATTCTTGCCTTCATCCAGGGGCCCGACATCGAGGGGCTCAAAATTCAGGATCCCCGCTATCCGCGTTCCCTGATCGTTGCGGATTTGAAGGAATCCACCTTCATCGCAAACCATGACCCCGAGGAGATTCGCTACAATGTGTTTCAATCGCTTCAGTATTTGACCGACTGGCTCTCTGGAAACGGTTGCGTCGCACTGCCCGCACAGATCTCGGGCGTGCCAGTTAGGGTGATGGATGATCTTGCGACCGCGGAGCGATCCCGCTGGGAAGTCTGGCATGAGATTCATCATGGCAGGGTTCGAATCGAGGATTTCGTCCGGATTGCCCATGAGGAAATGCGCTTCATCAGACGGGATCTATCGGACGGAAAGAAGATCGTGCAGGTGAAGTGGGATGAACGGACTGAAAAGTGGTATCCGATCGCCTTTGAACTGATGATGAAGCTCATGACCGATCCCGAGCCGGTGGAATTCGCATCCGAACTTCTTCTGCCCTTCACCATCGAGTCCATCCGGAAAAGTCCTGATCCACTTGCCCGGGCAAAAGCGCTTGAGCCTGATAAGTACAAGCTTGATCCGTGGCTTGAACGCCTCAACCTTTATTTTTCGGTATGTGGCAGCCTGAAGTTTGCGGAACCCCTTGCAAGACAGATCTCCCCTGATCTTGCCCTGGCTGAACGTCTGGTCCTGGGCTTTTCCAAAGCCGACATCCTGGACGCCGCCTCCTTTCACGGAGACATTGGCGAGAACAAGAAGACCCTCGAAAAACAAGCCGCCTTGGAACAGGCAGGGGTGATCGACAGCAATGAGGAGATCCGAAAGAAACTCATCGCGGGCGGTCGCGCCTACCTCGAACGATTTGGCATGAAGTTTTTGATTTCTGCGGCAGGGAAAACCGCATCCGAGATCCTGACTGCACTCGAAGCGCGCCTTCGAAACACGGAATCCGAAGAGCTTCAAAATGCAAGACAGGAACTATGGGCGATCAGCCTGAAACGCCTGCGGCCCATTCACTCGAATTCGCTCGAAACCAGATTGCAAGCACTCCTCGAAAAGTACGGCATCACGGGGGCCCAGATTTCCATCAGCTGCGGAAAAGACACGTTTCAGGATCTTTGTCTGGGTAACGCATTCAAAGGTGGCCCGAGGGTCACTCCCGAAACCCGCTTTGAACTTGCATCGCTTTCAAAAACCCTTGCCTCTGCGCTTGCGCTTGAGTTTTTCAAATCAAAGTCGATCGCCCTTGAATCGCCTGTGAATCCGCTCCTAAAAAAGGCGCGCTCCACGTATCAAATCGGCTCGCTCGATATTTGCCACCCGGCCTGGGGAGATCAGGTCAAAATCCTGAACCTGATGAAGCACAATGCGCTCAATCAGCACTATGTGAAGGGCTTTCCATCAGAAATACCCTTGC
This sequence comes from Bdellovibrionales bacterium, assembly GCA_947457605.1. Lineage (GTDB taxonomy): Bacteria > Bdellovibrionota > UBA1018 > UBA1018 > CAIMNF01 > CAIMNF01. The sequence goes on from CANGWP010000014.1 coordinate 17,710, forward strand.
CCGCCATGCTTTCGATCTTAAAAGACCCTACCCGCTATGGATACACCGAAACCGGTGCGCTCTTTCAGCCCGGAAGTGGATTCCAATACTCAGGCGGCGGCTTTCTGGTGCTGGAACACCTGATCGAGTCCAGCGAAGGAAAACCCATTTCGGAAATTGCGGATCCTTTCTTTGAACGGCTCGGACTTCCAGAGCTCCGCTTTTCCCATCAAGACCAGAAAGACGTGATCTATGCCAAAGGATACCGAAAGACCGGCGACGAGATCCAGGGTGGAAGGCTCAATTTCCCTGCCTGCGCGGCAGGTGCAATGGGTACGGCACGGAGCTATCATCAGTTTCTCTCGCTCCTGGAAAGCAGATTTCATCACTATGCGCATGACTCCCTGATTTCGCATGAAACGGCGGTCCGGATGCTCGAGGACACGGACAGCGCAAGCCAGGAGTTCATGGGTGTCAACATGGGAATCGGGGTCTTCATCGGGGAGGCTCTTCAGAACCGTTTTGCCATTCATCAAGGCGCAAACGATGGTTTCCGGGCCATCTCGCTTCATTGCTTTCGTGGCCCTGACCGCGGAAAAGGTCTTGTGATTCTCTGCAATGGGGATGACAACGGCGTCCTCTTTTGCGCGGAAGCCACCCAAGAGATCCTAAAGGAAATCAAAATCGAGGGCGTGGACACGCGGGCCTTTCACTCGACCTTTGATCCGGCAAAGATGCCTGTTGAGGAGATCGTGAATCTTGGCTACAAAAACCTCGTATTCAAGGCCTTTCTCCCGGATCTTCCGGAGGAGATCAACCCCAAGGGTCCGATCGATCCCCTCTCAAAATTCAACCTTTTGACCGGGGCCACGATCAAGAGCGTCACCAATCAACGATTTGCAAGAGCCGAAAACCTGATTTCGCCACATGAACCGGTCTTTGACCCTGGTCTTTTTGGCAGACAGGGCAAGATCATGGACAGCTGGGAGAGCGCCCGTCACAATCCCAGGGAATCCGACAAAATGGTGCTGGAGTTAAAGAAGCCGGCTTATGTCCACTACATCCGGATTTCCACAAAGTTCCATCTTGGCAATCAGACTCCCCTGCTTGAGATCCTCGGGCAAAAGGCAGGAGGAGACTCCTGGATCACGCTCCTTCCCAAGACTCCGATGGAAGGGCACTCGGTGAAACGGGTGCTTTCCGCAAACTCAAGCACCCTGATCCGCGCGATCAAGGTCAAGATGACTCCGGACGGAGGCCTTACCCGCCTTGCTCTTTTTGATGATCTTCTCCCTTTGGAGGAGAAATCCTACTACCAACCGGTGAACGCGGCAAAGTGCGAAAAGGCAGATGATCCGATTCCTCAATCCAAAAAACCCCTCGCTCCGGATTATCCGGCGGATTCTGAAACGGTGGTCCGGAATTTTTCGCGAATTCCTCCCGGTTCCATGATTGATCTTGCGAGCAAGGCCTATGGCGCGAAGATCCTTTCTGCCTCAAATGAACACTATGGCCCGGCATCGCAAATGATCTCCCCCTTTGCTCCGATTCACATGTTTGATGGATTGGAATCGGCGCGAAGCCGAAATCCCGGCCACACCGAATCGGTGCACTTGAAGCTTGCGACTCCCGGGAAGCTCAAGCGAATCGAAATGGACTTCACCTACTTTCGCAACAACAATCCCCGTGAGGTAGAACTTAATGGCCTATCGAGCGGCGTTTGGAAGCAAATCCTTCCGAAGACGCTCGTAAAACCCTTTGCAGGAAACCGCTTTGTCCGGGAACTGGATCAAAAGGAGATTTTCACCGAAGTGAAACTTATCATTCACCCGGATGGGGGGATGAACCGGATCCACCTTTTTGGGATTCCTGAAAACCAAGATCCCGCCTGAAGGCAAGCATCTGGGCTGCAATCGAGATTGCGATTTCGGCGGGATCGTTTTTTCCATAGTCTTCGCCCATCGGGCAATGAAAGCTCTCGACCCGCGCGGGATCAAGGCCTGATGCAATCAGATCCGCATTGATCTTGATTCTCTTCACCTTGCTTCCGATCACTCCAAGATACGGAAACTCGCGGGTCTCCAAAGCTCGCTTCACCAGAGGATAATCGGTCGCATGTCCCATGGTGATGATGGCGACAAATGAATCGGGCGCGAGCTCGTCGATCATCGGAACCATGTCGGCGACTACTCGCTTTTCGAGGCGGGGGTGTTCCGGCAGTTTCGAGAGCCAATCGGATCTTGGGTCAAACACCTGGACCCTGCAATCGAGTTTCAAAAGCAAGGGCGCAAGTTCCTGCACAATGTGTCCTGCACCAAAGAGAGCGATCCTCCACTCGCGATTCCTTGAGAACACCTCAAAAAGAACACTGAGTTCACCGCCACAACTCATCCCGATGTCCCGCTGCAGGTTCCAGGTAAAGCTGTGTTTTAGCGCGCCGTCCGTTTGATTTAGAAATTCCTGCGACATTTCAATGCAACGTTTTTCGATCTTTCCGCCACCAATCGTGCCGAACAAAATTCCATCGTGTCCTACCACCATGCGAGCGCCCAAGTCCTGGGGCACATGCCCGCGCTCACCGGTCAGGGTCACGACCACCATGGGAGTCCCTGACTTCCGCAGTTCAAGAAACCTTTCGCAAAATGCCTCGAAATTTCCCATGCTTATTGACTCCTACATTCCCTTGAGTCGGGTGAGTTCCATCAGAATCACTTCCGGAGTCGCAGGCGAAACGAGATGAATCTCCTTCCCATTGGCCCGGTAACTCAGGGCGTGCTTGATCGCAGTCCACACGCTGGTTCCAAGCAAAAACGGAGGCTCACCCACAGCCTTCGAACCGTGGACATTCCGATCATTGTGCGGGTTCTCGATGAAATCCACATGGAACTCGCGGGGCGTGTCCTGAACATTTGGAATCTTATAGGTCGTAGGCGAATGACTGAGCAGGTTTCGTTTTTCATCATAGACCAGATGCTCCGAGGTCACCCACCCCATGCCCTGAATGAAGGCACCCGTGGTTTGACCGCGGTCAATCCCGGGATTCAAAGAGCGGCCAAGATCCATGAGAATGTCCGCGCGCCTGACTTTCATCTCTCCTGTGTACTCATCAATTTCGACCTCGGACACGGCCATTCCTTGCGTATAGTAATTGAAGGCACGTCCCGTCACCTTGGTCTTGTCAAAGCCAAGGTCCGGTGTCTTGTAATGTGCATACGACCCAAGCGAAATCCTGTTCTGGTAAGCAGTTTGAATCAGTTCCTGAAGCCGAATGGACTTTCCGCTCAGAGAATCCAACACCCGCCCTTCCTGAAACTGAATTCCGGAATCCGAAACCGTGTCTGCCTCTTTGTCTGCCTCTTTGTCTGCCTCTTTGCCCGCTTCAAACTCAAGTGTCGGGTCAAAGCTCAGTCCATTGAACATCGCGCGCGCAAGCGGAATCAATCGATTCTTGATTCGATTCGCGGCAAGCAGGGCTGCTGCTCCATTCAAATCAGACCCACTGGAGGCCGCAGTGGGTGAAGTGTTGTGGTTTTTCTCGGTTGAGGTCGGCATCACACGAACGGATTCCGGCGGAAGCCCGAATGCATGCGCCACGATCTGCTGGATCTTGGTATTCACTCCCTGGCCCATCTCGGTCGCTCCGGTGCTCACTTGCAGGGTTCCATCCAGCTGAAGATTGACAAGCGCATTGGCCTGATTCAGAAATCGCGCCGTAAAGGAGATTCCGAACTTCGTCGCAGTCACCGAAATCCCTCGGATTTTTCCGGTACGCTTTGAGTTGAATTCGGTGAGTTCCTTTAGCCTCTTTTGATAATTTGCGGACTTCAGAAGTCTTTCGTGAATCTCGGGCAAAAGATTATTCTCCAATACCTGCCCATAGGGAGTTCTCAGGTTTTGTCCCGAGTAGAGATTGATCCTTCGTACCTCGCTTGCATCCTTTTTCAAGAAATGCGCCACATCCTCCAAAATGCTTTCGATGGTCATGTTGCCTTGAGGGCCGCCAAAACCACGGAAAGCCGTGTGGGGATGATGATGAGTCCGATAGCAAACTCCCTCGATATGAACATTTGGCAGATAGTAGGCACCATCGAGGTGGAACATCGCCCGCTCCAGAATCGAGGAGGAAAGATCAAGGTACGCGCCTCCATCGGATTGCAGAATGGCCTTGACCGCAAGCAGGCGGCCATCACCGTCAAATCCAACTTCGTATTCATTTTGGAAAGGATGCCTTTTTCCCGTGATCATCATGTCCTGATCCTTGGTGAGCACGATACGGGCCGCTCGTTTCAACCGATTGGCCACCAATGCCGCATAAGCCGCAATCGGAGCGCCCTGGGATTCCTTTCCTCCAAAACCCCCGCCCATGCGTTTCACCACGCACACGACCTGATGAAAAGGAATTCCAAGCGCCTCTGCCACGACCCTTTGGGTTTCGCTGGGATGCTGGGACGAGGAATGAACCTCCACCTGACCATTTTCGAGCGGATAGGCAATGGCAGCCTGGGACTCCAGATAAAAATGCTCCTGCCCCCCACAGCGAAAGACGCCCTTCAGACAATGGGGAGCCTGAGCCAGGGCCGCATCCACATTACCTTGCATGAATGGACTCGCCGCCCGGTACAGGACCTCCCCTTTTGCCTTGGCTTCATCAATGCTGAAAACTCCGGGGGTCTCTTCTGCCTTAACTTTGATGAGCTTTTTAATGGCCTCGACCGAATCTCTGCGCTTGCTTGCGATCAGGCAAACCGCTTCCTGCATGTAGGAGATCTCCTCTACAACCAGGAACGGCTGATCGTGTTTGATCGTACCCCAAGCCTTTGCATGAAAATCCGCTGCGGTATAAACCCCAAGGCAATCCGGATGAGCGAGAGCCTCTTTAGAATCAATCGAAATCAAGCGGCCTCGGGCAATCGGACTCCCGACCACACCCACATGCACCTCGCCACGCACTTCTGGGCGATCATCAATGAAGACACTCTCGCCTGCCACATGGGTCACAGCCGAATCATGTCTGATATTCATGCCAATGCTCATAGGGATGCCTCCTGAAATCGGCCTGTGATTTCGGCCGAGATCTCGTCATGAAACTTAAGTAGGAGATTCTGGGCAAGAGTCATGCGGTACTGCGCCGTGCCCCGCACATCCGAGATCGGAGCAATCTCATTTTTTAGACTGGCAGCAAGCCCCTGAAAAAGGGACAAGGAAAGCGGCTGCCCGATCACCTTTTGTTCGATCGCACTCATCCGAAGTACGCTCGGTCCCACACCTCCGAGCGCAAGGGAGAAGCTCTGAAACACGCCATCGTTCAGGTGATATCGGGCTGCAAAGGTGACGGCTGAAATATCAAGATCCCGGCGATTCGAAACCTTGTAAAGTTTATAGCGATGATCCGTCTTCGGAATGTCAAGCCCGATCACCAATTCGTCAGCCGCAAGATCAAGCTTCTTGTAGCCAGGCAAGATGAAGGAATTCATCTCCACTCTGCGCTCGCCCCGCGGGGACGCAAGAATCACCTGTGCCTCTGCGACCCGCAAAAAGGGAATCGTATCCGCGATGGGCGATGCATTCATGAGGTTTCCCACCAAAGTGGCGGAATTCTTGATCTGGGGGGAAGCAAAGATCCTAAGCATTTTTGATAACTCAGGAAACTCATCGCGAAGGTCCCGCTCCACCTGATGAAGATTGACTCTTGCCCCGAGTCGAACTGCATCCTTGCTCTTGGAGAGAGTGTGCAGCTCCTCGATTTCCTGCAAAGAGAG
>CANGWP010000015.1 GCA_947457605.1 Bdellovibrionales bacterium
CGTTTGCCACAAGACTTCCGCATCCCTGCAGGCCCTCGAGCAACACCAGCGTCTTCCCGCCAGGAGCCGCACACAAATCCAAAACCCGATCGTAGGCTTGGACTTTGAGAGCCAGCGCCGCGCGTTCCGAGGCCGGGTCCAGGGTGTAGCGGGCAAAGCCCTCGAAACAATCCCGCTCCATTTTGGGGGCCTCGCCCCTCAGGGACCCATACAACCCCTCCCAACGGGGGCCATAGAGCTTTGAAAAATACTCAGTAAATGCAGTCACTTTGGCTTCCTTTTTTTATAAACAAGGTTCATTGACAAATACCTGAAAAGCTCTTAGGTTTCCAGCCATGAAAATCAGGACTCTCAAAAATAATTTTGCATCCAAGTTGATTCTCCCGACCCTTCTGGCCTCAGCACTTCTTCCACAGACGACACTCGCCGACCGGAATTGGAACGAAGCGAATGACCCGAAGAATCTTGAGCCCGATTATGTCTACACCTTCAATACACTGCCACTTTCCGGAAATCTCGATGCATCCCGAAAGGGCTGGTCGGATTCCTATTGGCCGGCAACTCGCGGCTACATCGCGGACCGCTGGCAGGTTCCTGCTCTTGCGTTCAAGTTCGATGAATATGACCTCCCAAAGCCCGATACCGTGTATCGAATGGCGGCGGGGCAGTTGAATCTGCTTTCCCCGGCTGAGAAGTTCGACATCGTTCGCGGCAGGCTCGATTTTCCAACAGCGAAATTTTTTCGAAAGAAGAACCCGAGCGATCGTGACTGGTGGCGTGGACTCTGCAACGGCTGGACCCAGGCCTCCATTCACTATGACGAGCCGAAAAACATCGTTTTCACCTCTCCTGTGAACGGAATCCGGATGCCCTTTGGCTCAAGCGACATCAAAGGACTTCTGGCCTACTACTATTCGTATATGGATCGTACGGTCGAGGAATCGAAGAATCCGTACCACGGGTACATCGGGCGGGCTTGCAAACTGAAAGAGCGGATCCTCTTGAACGCGCGGGGCGGATGCAGCGACATCAATGCGGGAGCGTTTCACATTGCTCTGACCAATGAGATCGGGCTCAGGAAACGCGCATTTGCGATGGATCGGGATCCGGACACCCAGGTGTGGAATCATCCGGTGGTCGGATTCGAAACCAAAGTGTTGAGCGTAAAGACCCGTGACCTCTCGAAAGACAAAACTCCCGGTACGGTCCGCGAAGTGAATGTCGAAACCACGGTGAAATACGTGAACGAGCTCTACTCCACTCATGCGTCGGGCGAAGAAAACGACCGCAATGTGGCTCCACGGTATGGGCCTCTCGGCCCCGGAAATCATCACTACGGGACTTTGACCTACCGCTATGTGCTGGAGCTGAATTCGTATGACCGGATCATCGGAGGCGAATGGGAAAAGGACTCAAGCTACCCTGACTTCATCTGGCGACAGGCATTTGATCCCGAAGGGCTTGGACGGGACACCAAGAACTTCAAGGACGACTGGACCTTGCTCGATGCGATCGTAAAGGCCGCGACCCAGTATTGAGTGGTATTTTTCACTCAATTTCCTACTTTGGTGAGAAACACCATGCGCGATGCCCATTGTCGCGCACGAACCGTCTCGCGCTGGTAATTGCCCTTGATCCTTGATTCGAATTTGGGAAGCAGGGACTCGTCGATCAAAAGATAATCCGCATTGAGCTCCGCAGGTGCATTGCTTTCTCCGTAATATCCGGTTTGCCGTACTTGGCCCAGCAGATACGGCAGAGGCCAGGTAAATGCGCTGAGTACCTGGATTCTGGTTTTCTCAAACCCCTCGGGCCTGGTCCGCAGATCTTCCAAGATGCGGTTCACCGGACCCAGGAAATCATGATAGGTCTGCCCGTAAATATACGGGTGTCCATCCTGATCCGGATGAAGATACGCCACATCCACCGTTTTGTAGCCAAGGTACACAGCACCGAGCATCATGGTCGAGACCAGAACATTCCGGGCAATCAAACTGCCGCCTTTTTTTTTCGGAGCTAGGCGCATGAGAATTTCATCCGTTGCAACACCAAAACTGATTGCCAGAAACACAAAAAAGCTTAGCCCGCACCACGGTGTCTTGTACGCCACGAGTGAATAAATGAGCCAAAGAAATATGCCGATCCAGGCATTGATCCGTACAAATCCCGTTTTCAAAAATGGCAAGACCAGGCTCGAGGCCAGACCCAAGAGGGCCGGCCATTCATACCGGCCCATGAGCTCCACCCAATAAAGGAACGGTTTATCATGTCCATTCCCCTTCGTTCCGGTATCGAACCATTTTAAAAAGGCCTGAAAAAACTTGAGTACTCCCTGGCCATCCTGAAAAAAGCCTGTGAAAAATACAATAATGAATACGAATGCAACTGCAAGAGCAACCGCAAGCCCCCGGAAAAACGCACGATCGAATTGAATCAGAAGCCTCCGGCTCTGCAGTGCGGTCACCGCCTCCGCTCCGAACAATGCCCCCCCGAAAACCACGAAATTCTCTTTTAAGGATGCCATCAGTCCCAAAACCAAACCGAGGAGTGCCCATATACTCACCTTTGCTCCAGGCTCGCGGACCACAAGCCAGACCCGGACAAAAAGAACACAGGAAAGAACAAATGCCGTTTCATGAATCGAATATCTCGAAAAAAATACCATCGCGGGAGAAACCGCAAGAGCGGCCGCCCCAATCCACGCAGCCCGAAACCCGATCCATCGACGAAAGGCAAACGGCACAAAAGTAAGGCCGATTCCGAACAAGACTGCTGGAATCCGAAGCGAGGCAAGACTTCTTCCAAAAACCTTCTCAAAGAACGCGAGAACATAAAAAAAGAAGGGGCCATGGTAATTTTCCGGGTCATAAATGTAGTATCCGCGGGTGAACAACCCATCCACAAACCACCCGTTCACAGCCTCATCATGATGGATTGGTCTGAGCTCAAGACCGTAGAAACGGAAAAGAACAAGGAGGATCAGTGGAAGAAGGTAGCGGATCATGCTTTAATTCTAAGGGAGGATCCCCTGACATGAAACTGCTTTTTAAGCCGATTCCCCTTCTCCTCTTTTCGCTTTCGATCTGGGTTTCAAGCGTCTTTCTTTCCCTGATCCGCCAAGATCCAAATCAAGGAATCATCGTGAGAAATTATGGAATTTGGGGGGATTGGTCCGCCCACCTTGCCTTCACCGAAGCATTTCGGGAGCGAGGGCTCTCCTGGGTGATGGAAAACAGCCCTCTCTTTCAGGATGCCCCCTTTCGATATCCGTTTTTTAGCCACGCGGTGACCGCACTGATTTCCGGAATTCTTGGTCTTGAGACCATTTCCGGGATGATCCTTACCTCGACCATTTTGTTGCTTGTGCTTCCCTTTCTTTTGTTCCGTTTTTTCAGAAGCCTGGCAATCAGCTCCATGGCCTCGCTTTATTCAACCCTCGGTTTTCTTTTCATGGGAGGGTTTCAGATCTTTGACAAAGCCCTTGACCCATCCAAGGCTCTCACCAGTCAGTTCGATCATGGCTCAATCGTCACCCAACTCCTGATTTATGAATTCTTCCCGCAGCGGGCTTTCTTGTTCGGGATCTGCATTTTTTTGTGGGCGATTGTCCAACTGAGAGGTTCCGGGAATTGGAAGAAGGCACTTCTTCCGATGACTCTCTTGGGCCTGCTTCCCCTGGTCCATTTGCACAGTTTTTTTGCACTCCCCTTCTTCCTGCTTCCTTTCCTTTTGTACCCATCCAAAACCTCAGGACTCTTCTCGAATCGCACCTCGGTGCTTCGACTGGGCATCGTGATTGCCGGAATCGGAGGGCTCTGCATTCTCTTTTTGTTTCGGGAAAAAAATCCGAATTCCCTTTCCTGGAATCTCTTTCTTCCGGGCTGGGCCCAAAACTCCACCACAGGTCAAACTGCCGCAATCGGAATGAATCCCCTTTGGTTTTGGATCTACAACACGGGATTCTTCCTGCCGTTTGCGCTTGCAGGAATCTGGCTTCACCGTCGTGAACCGACTCTTTGCTCGATCAGCATTTCAGGGTGGTCTTTGTTTCTTTTCAGTCTGATGATTTGTGTGCAGCCCTATTTTTATGACAATCTGAAGCTTTTTACCTATGCATTTCTTTTTCTGGCACCGTGTTTTGCCCTGTCTCTTGAGTGGCTTCAAAAAAAATCCGGAAAATTCGGAATCTTCCTTGTGCTCATTCTGCTCTCCATTCAGTGCAGTAGCGCCCTCCTCGATCTCCGGTCTTTTCAACAGGGGATCGAACATGCAACCTGGTTTGGCCGATCCGAAATCCGGCTTGCCGAGGAATTCAAGAAGATCAGGCGATCTCCCGATGATCGCGTTCTCATCAATCCGATCCACAATCACCCGATTCCGTGTCTTGCAGGAAACCCCGTGGTCATGGGCTATCCGGGCTGGCTCTGGAGCTGGGGCATTCAATATGGCGAACTCGAGAAGAAAGTCGCATCCGTACTTCTTGGTGGCGCTGATTCGATTCAGAATCTGTCCGCGCTCTCACCCCGGTACATTGTCGTGAATTCGAATGAAAAATTCCAAAATCAGCCTGTTGCGATCTCCTTTCTTGATTCCCACACGAAAAAGATCCTGGAGGTGGATTCCTGGCAGGTTTACCAGGTAGAGCCACCGGCTCGATAAATCAAATCCCCTTCCCGGTCGGTTCGATGGAGGATCCCGGCAAGCCCACTCATTCGAACGAGCACCGGGAGTGACGGATGGTGATACGGGTTCTTCTTCCCTACGGATATCCAGAACTCCTGCGGGTTCAGGCGCGCCAAAAATCCTGAATCGCTTGAGGATTTCGATCCGTGATGCCCCACCTTCCAGATGGTGTGACTCGACTCTTCGATCCGGGATCGGAATCGCTCTTCAAGTTGGAGCTCTTGGGAAGCATCCCCGTCTCCAAGCGCAAAGTACCCCTCAGTCCTTGAAATCCTACGCGCAATTCCCGCCATGAGCGCATTCCCCCCTGCCCCCTTTCGCGTGCTACGAAACCATTCCACGCGGGATAGCCGAATGCATCCGCTTTTCTGCACCTCGGTTTCCGGAGAACACCTTCGAACCCAGGACACAATCGACTTTCCCTTTTTCGTTTCCTGATGCACCCCTGAAATCAGAAGGCAGGAGGTGGGAATCAGCGAGAGAAGGACAGGCAAGCCTCCCGAATGGTCCTGATCCAGATGCGTGAGCAGGACAGCATCGAGCTTGGTAACTCCGACGCGAGAGAGTCTTCGAATCCAAGGGTCCACTCCTCGATGGGGCACAGGGCCCGCATCGATCAGTTCCGCGCGGCTTCCTTCCTGAATCAGTGCGGAATCCCCCTGTCCCACATCGAACTGCACCACTTGATTGACTGGAGTCCGGGCAAAAAGCCAAACCACTGGAATCGATCCCACAAATATCAGCACCTGACGGGTAAGATCCCTTCGAGGCAGGCAGGTGGCAAGCAGGAACGCTCCTGTGGCCGTAAGAAAAACTTGCTTGGAGACCGAAAAGATCGTGGGACCAAGACTCAAAAGAAAAAGGAGGCACTTTAAAAAAACCATCCAGAGGAGAAACACCGGTTCTGGAATTCCGCCCGTGATGGCATGAACCAGCAGCGTAAATGGAAAAAGAAAAAGGGTGAGCGGCGGAATCGTGATCAGGCTCAGAGCCGGAGTGAGTGGAGAAACAAGTCGGTCCTTCAGAAGGTCAAGAATCGCGATCGGGATCCAGGAGTAGATCGCCATTTCCAGGTGAAGCTTGAATCCGGAACTCACGGAATTCCTTCCCAAAAGCGCAACCAGTGATCCACCTACCGCAAGATAGTAATGATAGGCTCCGGGACTCAGACCCGTTTTAAAGCAGAAAAGCGACTCGAGTCCCAAGGTCACGACCAAGGGGCCGAAAATCCAAATCCGAACCCCCAATTCGCGCAAAAGCAATCGGAGAAGAATCGTGCACAGGGGGCGAAACAAGGCGAAGGAGAACCCCTGCCCTCTCCAGATCAGAATCGAAACTCCAAGAAATGCGACCAGAATCAGAAAGCGAATCCATCGGACGGGGATTTCTTTTTTTCTTCCAAGGTTTTTAAAACCCCATTCAATCCAATTGAGCACTGCATAGAGATGGATTCCACTTGCTCCATAAAGGTGGACCACCCCCATCAACCGCAGGAGTCCATCCACACCGCTTGCAACCGGATGATGAAACAGAAGCGCGTGGAGCCATTCCGATGTCAAAAAACGAAGACTTGATTCCATGAAGACTAAACCTTGCCTTGCACGAAGCGGGCCTTTTATACTGGGACCATGTCCACGCTCGAAATGATCGCGAAAAACTTTCAGAAGATCCAAATCGGATTCTTGATCGCAGTCTTTTTTCTGATCTGGGTTTTCTACAAGAACAACCGCGGTCAATCGAATTTCAAGACCCGGGAGGCGGATCGTGAGGACCTCGATCGAATTCTGAAGTCCGGTCCGGATCTCGCTCAGGCAAAGCTCAAGCGAAGGGCGCCAGAGGCGCCCCCCCCGCCCCCGCTTTCTCTTCCCGGCATCAGGCTTGATGGGGCTCCCCATGAAATTCTGGGAATTCATGAGGACTCCAACGAGGCCGAAATCATGCGTGCCTACAAGGACGCGATCAAACGCTTTCATCCGGACACCCTGCAAGGAAAGACTCCGGAACAAATGAAGTTTTACCAGGAAGCATCCGCCCGAATCAATGATGCAAAAAACCGGATGATCAAACAGGTTCGGGGAAGTTGATCGAGACTTGCCTTCGGCTCGCATGAGAATTGCAAAAGCGTTTTCTCATGCAGGTCTCTTCTTTTTTTCTGAACGATCTCACCCCCGAATGGATCACGATCGAATACAGTGCCCGTTTTCAAATTCCGGGGTTCCAGATCCTGGGGCTTCCGGCCCCCGAGATTCAAGAGGCGCGTGACCGAATCATCTCGGCATTCGAAGCCTCGGGGCTTCCATTTCCGAAAAAAAGAGTCCTGATCAATCTTGCCCCCGCATCCATCCGAAAATCAGGCACTGGCCATGATCTTGCCATCGCGCTGAAAATCATCTCAGAAACCACTCCTTTTCCCTCCGATCGGGTGCTTGCACGGGGTGAGCTTGGCCTTGATGGGTCCATCAGGCCTAGTGGACGCATGGGTGCCTTGATTGAACTCTTGTCCGGACCCGAATGCGAATCAGGGAGCATTACCCTCATCTTGGGGCCCCATGACTACTCAGAGTTTGCGCGCCTCCTGCACTGGAGGGCCCGCAATGGATTTTCCAACCCACGCCTCAGGCGATTGATTCGTGCAAAGAGTCTTGGCGAACTCATTCACCTTCTTGAGAGGGACACCTCCGAGGTCCCGCTCCATTCTCTGGAAGAAGAATGCGAATCAAACCCCATTCCGATCCTTCTTCCCCAGAGCCCCCTTCAGGAGCGGGCCTTGAAAATTGCCTGCATCGGCCGTCACCACACCCTCCTTCTTGGCCCAAAGGGAGTCGGAAAGTCAGCGACACTCGATTGGTTTCAAGCACTCAAGCCGCCTGCCCGCCCGGTCGCTGCCTGGGAGCGGGCCCTTTATCAGGAATCCAGAAACGAGCCCCCCCGATTTGAACCGCCCACCCGAATGGTTCACTCCAATGTCAGACCCGCGCACCTTCTGGGCTCCTTTCACTCAGGCGTCTTTCGTGCAGGTGAACTTTCTCTGGCCCACGGAGGAATGCTTTTCGCCGATGAGTTTCCGGAGTGGCCACGGGATTCAAAGGAATGTTTGCGTGAGCCGCTGCAATCCGAGGTTTTTCAACTCACCTCTGTCCGGGGAACCCTTCAGGCCAAATGCGATCTTCAGTTGATCGGGAGCGGAAATCTTTGTCCCTGCGGAGGACTTCCGCATAGGTTTCGGACGAGCAGCCATGAAAAGACTCCGACCTGCCGATGCCCTGAAGGAGAGGTCCGGAAATACCTTTCCCGGCTCTCGGGTCCGATTTTGGATCGCATTGACCTGTGGGTGATTTTCGCAAATCCGACCGATACCAGGATCCAAGGCCAACTTCCCGCTCGGACTCTTTTTGATGTGAAGGCCCAAGTGGACTCAGGACGCGCTCTTGCCTTGAACACTCATGGCGTGTTTCCCTCGAGAATTCCCCCGGACAGACTCGAAAAACTGGTTCCCCACTCCTCACGCGTCCATAGAATTCTGACCGGGTCCGGAAGTCTTCGGAATCGCCACAAATTGATTCGAATCGCGTGCTCGATTGCGGCACTTGAGAAACGAGAGGCGCCCGTGGAAACCGACTTCCTCGAAGCCCGGACCTATCGAATTCAGGAGCATTGGAATTGAATCAGAAAACCTTTATTGCACGGGTGAGCCGCAGAACCGGTAGTTCGGTGCGACTGAGTCCTGAAGCGGCTCAAGATGCCCTCCGGTATTTCCCCCTCCGGTAATCAATGAATCCAATACCCGAGTTCCCGACCTAAACCCGCAGCACGCAGTGGATGGATACTTGGAGTTCACCTTGCTCTTATCCTTGCTCACCGAGTAGGCACAAGAAAAGGTCTTCGAATTAGCCAAATCTGCCTTGAGCATGTCTTCCGTATCAGTGGCATTCGCAAGAATCGGGAAATCACGATAATTCTGAAACGGATCAAAGATGACGGTACGATCGCAGGTTGCGGTGGTATCGCTCGATCGACTCAAATAGATCCTGCAATTGGCGTTTGCAGCTCCCGAAGGTGTTGTCATGTCGCAAATCTGCGCGGGCAGGGTTCCCCCGCAGGCAACCTGGGAGGAAAAACCCGAGTTCACATGGGAGTTGTACCCGCGAACCGGAGGCGCGGTGTTTCCCGCAACCGGAGGATAGGAAACCAGGTTTGCGGCATTGATGATGTCGGGATCGGTGGAGCTTGTGGGACTGAAAATCCTGCGCTTCTTATTGATTTCCGCCCAGTATGGATTCTGGCTCGGATAGGCTTCCGCACACCAGGCATAGTTGTTGTTTGCATCCTTGTAGAAATGGAGGGGTGGCTCTGTGAACTCACTCGAGAGGGGAACACACGCCTTGAAGGATGTATCTTCGAGGTATTGGGGAACCCAAGGGTCAATCGGCCTCAAGTGGATCTCGTTTTGATAGATCTTTTTTGTGCCGGTGGCATAATCTCCAAGACTGATGTGATCCCCCGCGGGACGAATCGAAGTGGAGGTAAACAGGCTCAAGGAATGGGCTTGCCCCTGATTGTAATTCACTACCGGGATCGACGCAGAACAAGATGCCTGATTCCGATTTCCGATTCCGCCGCCCAGTCGGTCATGATTCGGAAAGATCAAACCATCCGGATTTACCGACAAACTCGGGTCCCAGGGATCACCCGGGCTTATGGGGGAAGGCCTGAAAAACTTGCTTGTCGCGACATAACGGGGAATTCCGAGACCCTGATAAAGTTTCGGGGTTCCAGTGCCACTGGTAACCCGTTCATAGACGCTGGTCTCAAAAAGGTTTTGTGCGGGTAAAGGATTGCGGGTTACCACACCCTCATGATCAAACCATGCATAGTTGCAGGGTTTCGGCCCATAAATCATATCCCCCGTGGGGAGGGCATTCTGGTCCAGTACCAGTCGATCGGCAACATAGACTTCATCCACCGCGGGGAAAGTGGCAGTCTGCTGTTGCCCTGAACCTTGAAGATCGCCGTTCCCCTGAAACCGGGGAGGAAGAGCTGCCCGATAGCGTCTGAGTCTGACCAAAGGTCTCACATTCCCGTTGCTGTCCGTCATGGTTCCACAAGTTCCATCCACGTTGGCGGGCTTTGCAAAACCAAGACACTTTGGAAAAATCCCGTTCTCGATGAACAGCGCATCGGAATTCCGGCAAGTATCCGCCGTCGTTGTATTCGGATCGTTTGGCTTTAAAAGCACCGATCCTGCCATGATTCCGATGCTCCATTCAGGAGACCACTGGGTTGCGAGCGCAAAAGAGGAGTCAAGCGGCCAATACTTGTTCTGCTCAGATTGCGGAATGGTGGTAAGCCCGGTCGTGGAATCAGAGGATGCACTTGTTTTTACGGACTCGAGGACTTTGGGACATTCATAATTGCCGTTGCTGGAATTGATCTGTCCGAGCAAATCAGAGCGCACATAAAGATTTCGATAATAGTTTTGAGCCGAGTATCCGGACCTGGCATTCTCGGGACAAGGAAGTCCGCTGCAGGCTCCCGCTCCGCTCGAGCCTCCTCCAGTTGCGGTGCAAAAACAAGTCCCCACAGAAGTCCGAACCGGAGCCCCGGTATCGCCACCCCCACCGCTTCCACCGCTCCCGTCTGTTGGAGCGCTCGATACTTTTGAAACATTTTGATAGCGATTGAGAATTTCATGGGGGGCTACTTGTTTGGAGTGACAGGAATAGCGGTGAATGTTTCGGAAAGCATTCAGCGTGTCATCGAGAAAATCCCCGTTCGGATTGGTCACCTCACCCTTGCGGTAATTGATGCCTTTGCAATTCAACCCGCTGGCATTGGTCCCCACCGGAATGATCTTGATCGCAAGGACCGAACCAGGAATGATTTCATCCCAGTTCGCTTGCAAGATCAGGCAACTCACACTTCCGCTTTGGACCGTGGTCACAGGAATCCTTCGTGATCGCTCATAAAGAAACTCCCCGTTGGCATTGGTCTGCTTCCACTTCACTTCACATGCACAGGGATTGGTTCCCAGACCGCAGAATTGGGAGATGGGTTTGAATCCGGGAACATTGGTGTTCAGGGCAAGATTGAGACTCACTTGAGCGCCACCATTGTTTCCGTTTCCGCCACCACCTGCAGCGACCTCGCTTACGCTGACATTGCTCAGTTGATGGGTGTAATTCACGGAAGAAAAACTGGTTCCGGAAAAAACCGAAGGATCGCCCGTGGTGCTTTTTCCACCTCGCTGACTTACGTTCGTGCAGGATGAAACAGAAAGGAGTGTGATTAATCCGAGAATTGCAACACGCATAGCGGGTACACCTCCGGTCCAAGGGGTTGATTGATATTTTTGGTGTTCAGCGCCCAGTTCACCTGTTCCTGGGTACAAGTCGACCGACTTGAATTGTTACAGGCGCCCTTGGTCCGATAGGTGACGGGACGGTAATTTTTGGCTTCGGTCGAATTCAAATTCTGAAAGTCAGCAATGGTGATGGCAGGATCCGTCACGACAAAAAGATGATCCGAATAGAGATCGGGGCTCAGGGGCGCCGTAGCCGTGTTATCCGTGGGATCCACCAAATCCGCTGGAATCGCCTCGGGTCGACTTCCCGCCGGAACTTGGAACAAATTGCTCTGTGTTCCGCCCGGAAAAGCCGCAGGGAAAGTGAGAGTGGTCGAAACCGAAGAATAAACGCCCCAGGGGTAATCATTCAAGAAGTTGAGTTGCTCCGGAATCGCGGAATTGAAGTTGAACGCAAAAAGACTTGCAATGAAAGTATCGTAGTCGGATTTCAGGTAATAGCAGGCAGAGGGATCCCGTCCACTTCCTCCTCCCTGCGCTGTCATGAGACCGATTCTTGCCGCGAGCGAGATTGAAAGATTTTCATCGCTATTCCCCAAAGTGCGCTCAGAAGTTGGAGTAAGAGGTGCATTGTAAAAGTAACAGGAATCAAAGAGGTCGCCGGAGGGAGAACTCAAGCACGCAATCGGAAAACTCTGCGTAGCCCTGGTACTGACCACCCTTCTTGGCGGCTGCAGATCGGTAGCCCGGAAGTTCCAAAGTTTCACCCACTTCGCATTCGCAGGAATCGGAATGTTGGGGCATCCGCTCCCCCCACCCGGCAAAACCACGGGTCTTGCCGCAAACCCCAAGGGACTCAACGTCAGAGTCGCATCCACGGCCTGTCCCGAATAGAAGGCGGAAACATAAGTCTGCGGAGCAGTTGCGGCGATCACCGGAGTGTTGAATACCCCGTATGGTCTCGGCAAGAGGGAGAAGGAGCTTCTTCGTTTTCCGGTTGCGGTCGAGCCCGAACTCACCGGGATTTTTCCACTCTCCAGGGTATTCATTGGATAAATCAGTTCTCCATCCCCGATGCAAAATCCCGATGCGCACGGCGCATCCGAGAAGACCATTGGATTCGCCCACCAGTGAAGGGAATAATCGAGGGTCGGAGTGAGGGTACATTCCCATCCTTGATTCGTTCCGTTTCGCTGAAGTGCAAGGATGCTCTCTCCCACGTTGCTGGTGAAAAAGTTGAATGGATAAATGATTCGGGGATCCTGCGACTGGATGGGATCGAGGAAAGTCGAATCAAAGGGACTTGGGATGAATTGAAGCCTGCGGCACTGATACCGGCGAACCGGTTGATAACTGCGCTCATCCGTAAGATCGGCATACACCGGAGAATTTTCAAAACTTCCACCGGCTCCAGGGGTGATGCTCAGGGAATTCGAATCAAAGGGCCCGCCTCCGGCTCCTGCCTGAGTCTGGATTTTCACACTGAAGGAGCTTGCGCCGGAGGGCACCACATTCGGACAGCGAAGCATGTTCGATTCCTGATATTGCACCTGCGCTTCGATGATCTGATTTACATTCGACCCGCTCGTGTAGGTATAAACGCAAGAGCAAGTTCCGTAATTTCCTCCGCAATAATTGTCGAACTCACCATTTTGTCCGAGCATATTGTACATGCTTCCGGCGAAGCTCGGATTCGGATCCGGAATCACGCCCCGCAGTGAGAAGGCGCCTCCACTTAGGGTGCTTTGATCCGGCAGGAAAACCTCGGCCGCGGGCTTTCGATCCGAAAATTTGATATTCGTGCAGGAAGCAAGAAACGCGATTGCGAGAACAAAAAAGAGAGACCCGCCCCTCCGCCCGGATAAACCAAAGGCGTGGAATCGTGTTCCTGTTTTTTGAAGGAGCCCAAAAGCTCCCTTGATCCCGACCCGCATCACACTGTCCCCGAAGAGAGGGTTTGCAAGAAACATTCTTGCGGAATCCCTCGATATCCATTCGGTTTTTTCGCGCAGAAACTGAAGATTTTGTGGTCAGTGTCAGGAACCTGACAGGGCAAACGGGATTCATTGAAGCCCAATAAATGCGGCACGTTGAAATCCTCCCTCTCCTAATTCGCCGGGGGCCGATCCCCCAGGCGATACAAATCAACCTGATAGAGCTGATAGCTGCCCCGGATTCGCTCGATCCGGATTCGATCCACCAGCACGTTTGCCGAGAGGGGAACAAGAATCGACTCTGTCTTCAAGGAGGGGTACGAGTCCTCGAGAGTGGCAAGCTTTCGAATCAGGATGGGAGGAGCCAAAGAACTTCCAAACTCTCCCAGATCCCCAACGACTCTCGGCTGTCTTCGATCCAGAAGTTCATCCAGCGCCCTACCCGTCGCGATCAGATCCACCCTCAACTTGGTGCGGTCATCCTCGGTCATGACATCTGGTGAAACGTAGGGCCACGACGCACCCTCCAAAAATGATTGGTAGGTGACCAAGAGAAGCAAATCCTCATTGGCTCCCATCGACTTCCGGTCAAGATCAATGTTCACACCCCCGACATACGCCCGGGAGAGCTCCGGCTCGTTTGAGGATTGCATCGCCCCCTGCCCCTGACACCAGGGATCGCGAACCCGATAAAAATTGAGCCCCGCGAAATCACTCGGAGTGTCCGGTGTGGGCAGCGGCGTTGGTGTCGCCACCACGGGTCCGGGGGCGGGAAGAGCCCCACCGTCTCCCGGATCAAAATCAGCACAGGGAGAAGGAAGGATCAGATCAGTGCGCTTGGAACACGCGTCGGTTTGCACGGTTCCGCTCCCGGTTTCAAGAAAATAGGTCCGGGTGATGTCGACCGAGACGTTTTTCACAAACGCGGGCCTGTAGGTCGGTTGAAATGCATCATTGGAATTTGAGATCTCAAAGGCCTGTGGAGCCGGTGGATTGTAGGGAGTCGTAAAGGATGCGGAATAATCCCCACCCGAGGTGTAGAAGGTTTTGGTTATGTCTCCCAAACACTTGAAGCCGGTGGTTTGATACGTTACGAAATCCTCAAGATTCGTGAAATTGTCCCGATGGAATACAAACCGCGCAGAGGCTTCGGTGGCACCGGGTGCAACCTCCACCGGCGGGGCCGTTTCATCAAACGAGGCGAGGTCGACCGAGCGACCACAACCGGAAAGAAGCAGAAAAAGCAGGATCCTTTTTGATGCCCCCATCTCACATCCTCAAAAGAGTCAGGGACTGAAACACCAGCCCCAAACACAAGGGTGAGTTCGCCCCGGCTCCGACTGCGTTCGTATCCGTGCAAAAAGAGGTCACGTAATTTGGATTCGTAAAGCCCCGTCCGACCACCCGTTGGAGCTGAATCACATTGTTCTTTGGGACGGATGCAAGGGGGATCAGAATCTGTTTTACCACCGCAGGAGCACTTCGCCCGGCCGTAGGACCTTCACAATCTCCGGCTCCGCCCGGATAACCGCCACTGCCCTTGCGGCACCAATGCGCGAAGTTCGGCGGGATGAAAATCGAGAACGGAGTCAGGCTTGCGGAGGAAAGCAGGGTCTGTCCCCAGAAAACCTTCCACAATTGATCGAGGTTCATCTCAGGACTTGCATTCGTTCCATCCGAATTCGCCCGAAGTCCGGTCGCCCGATATTCAAGCTGCATCATGAGATTCTCGCGCGTTCCCAAGAATGCGGTATCGCGGTTCAGGATCACCCGCAAAAAAATCTGGCTCGAAAGATCCGCAGAGAGGCCATACGGCGGTCCACAATCCACTTCACTCACACGGTAAAAACGATCGACATCGAAGTTTCCGGAAGATCTTCCGAAGGTCGCGCATTTTGAGCCCGAAGCGGTCGGGACATGGGTGATTCCAAGTTGCACGTCCGTGATCCAGGATGGTTTTTGGATCACAGTGGTGCCATCGAGATCAAAATACCCCGTGGGTTTTGCGGACACTCCTGGCTGATAAAAACCAGTTCCGGCTCCCGGATACCCTGTGGGAATTGACATCGCGCTCGGTGCAACCCCAGGTTCATCAAAACTTCCCAAGCCCCCGGGCGCATCGCTCAAGATCAATTTCACGCCTTTCGTGCCGGAAACAAATTCTTTGCCCGCAGTGGAGAGGCCAATGGAACCCTCGTCCGTCTGAGTCTGAGACAGACAACCGGGCAACAGGCAAAGAGCCAGGAATGGCAAAATCCGTGAACTTTGGATTCTCACATTCCCCTCATCGGATTTTTGACAAGGATCTTTACTCCCCGCCGCTTTTCTCCACCAAACCCTCACACTCTTCATTTTGACGCAACGCGCAAGAATGGTCAAACAAGGAGGCAACTAGGCTAAATCATTGCGATTCCTGGCCTTTTTAAATAACTTCCCGAACCAACTCCAGCCCAAGGCGCACCCCAAAGCCTGTGGTCTCGGTAGGAACCAGCCCCAATCCCCCGGCATTTCCGCTTGCCGCAAGATCGATGTGTACCCAGCGAACGCCCTTCTCCACAAAGCGGCTCAAAAAGGTGGCCGCATAAATGTGATCCGCGCACTTCGTGGTGGAAGCCTGCCTGACATCGGCGAAATCGGATTTGATGAATTCGGAGTAATCCTCGCCGATCGGAAAGTTCCACACCCGCTCCCCGGAACGATCCCCGGCACGCACCGCCGCCATTGACAGAGCAGGATCATTGGAATAGGCACCAGATCTCCGGGTATCAAGCGCCCGAACCACGGATCCGGTAAGCGTCGCATAATCCAAAATCAAATCAGGCTTGTCGCTTGAAGCGATCGCAAGAGCATCGGCAAGACACATCCGCCCCTCGGCATCGGTGTTTTCGACTTCGATCGAAAGCCCGTTGCTTGCAACCACGACATCATTCGGCCGATAGGCATCAAAGGCGATGAGGTTTTCTGCAAGCGCAAGATACGCGTGAACTTCATAAGGCACTTTCATCGTCACCAGAACCTGAAACAAGGAGAGCGCAACCGCCGAACCCGTCATGTCCTGATGCATTCCGTGCATGAAATCGCCGGTCTTTACATTGTAGCCTCCGGTATCAAAGCAAAGCCCCTTGCCCACGATGGCAATTTTCTTCGATCCTTTTTTGGACGGCGAATAGTGAAGATGCACAATTCCCGCCCGCTCATGGTGATCTCCCTGAACCACGGCAAGAAATGCTCCGGCCCCCCTTTTTAACAGTTCTTTTTTGCCGATGAACTCGCACTTCACCTTCAGTTCTTTTGCAAGCTGCTCTGCGCGCTCCCGGTAGGTTCCCGGATGAAGCACGTTGCTCGGAAGTTCTGCCAGGTGCCGCACCTGATTGTTCGCAAACCCAAGAAGCATCCCCTCTTCGATCGCGGTTTCTGCCGCTTTTTTTGCCAGTCCCGTATCAAAGTGAATCAGGATCTTTCCTTGCGGCTTTTGATCCTTGGCCTTTTTTCCAAACACGGGCGGGCGATAGCGGGAAATCACGGCAAGCGAGGAAATCCAGTTCAAAAATCCTGCCGCTTCCGTTTCCCTCATTCCCCGAAGGCACACTTGGATCTCGCGATCCTCTTCCTCGTTTTTGAGTTCGCTCAAAAATGCTTTTCGAAGGGCGGTTTGGGATGCATAGGCGCTGATCGCTCCGGGAAGGACAATTGCGACAAGACCGCCTTTTCCCTCAAAGGGAATCCGGAGGATTTGGGGTTCGGTCTGCCCCTCTTCCTTTTTGATTTTCTTTAGCTCCTTGGAAAGCGCTTCTTTGGCCGCCGGGCGATCCTTCAGGATCTCCATCAGAACCATGCGACTTCCGTATTCCGTGACAGCGAGCTGGTGTGCGGTTTGGGATTTGAGACCGATTTTGAGTTCCACGTTGTTTTGATTCATGGGGGAGTTCTACCACAAACCCGTGCACCTGCTAACACCCCCAAACGAAGATTGTGCAAAATGCCTACTTTGGAGGAAACTTCCGGCGATACGATACCGCTTTAGCGGCTAGCGGATCCTCGGGCCAGGAATGTTTCGGATAGCGGGCTTTCAGCTCTTTTTTCACTTCGAAATATGCATTCGCCCAAAAGCTCTTAAGATCCCGGGTCATTTGGATGGGCTTGAATCCCGGAGACAGGAGCTCCAGCAGCACCGGAACCTGCCCGCCACCGATTCGCGGAGTCTCAAGCCATCCGAATACTTCCTGCAACCGCACCGAGAGTTTCGGCGGGTCATTCTCATAATCCACCGCAATGAGGTTACCGCTTGGAACCTCGATCTTTGCAGGAGCATCCTTCTCGAGCCTCTTTTTGCTCTCGCGATCAAGGCATCCTTCCATCAAGTCCAGTACCGCCTCCTCGTCGATTCCGGAAAGCTTGGTTTTTCCATGAACCAGGCTTTCGATGATCATTTCCCAAGGGATCAGGACCTGCTCCTGCTCCGAGGCAAGACTCACGCGGTTTAGGAATTCGACCCGTTTCAAAAGACGAGCCACTCCGGGGAACCCGGAAAAAAATCGCTCCCGGCTTTTTTCCAGATATCGTTTCAAAGCCTCTTCGGATTCTTCGGGAGTGGCAGGCACATCGGTGACAGGAGAAAGCTCCAGGTCTTCGAAAAAAACTCCCTGCACCGCGCGAACCCGGAGTGCCTCCTCCTCAAAAGCGACTCTTCGTTTTTTTGAGGCAAATTCAAGGAGCGTCTTTTTCCGAAGCGGAACAAAGGAGGAAACCACGAGATCACCCTGATCCATCGCCACAAGCAGAAGCGACGCCTCCGGAAGCTGTCCATCCCGAAGCCTGACTCTTCTTCGCCCGACCACCCGGTCCCCGACACAGATTCTGCCGCGGCCTGATCGAATGAGAACCCTCTCGTAGCGATCAAACTCGGAGGACTCTACCCGCGGGATCGAATCGCTTCTTAAGATTGCGCGCGCAAGGCGCTCCCCATTGAAATCAAGACGGTTCAGCCGCTGCAGGAACGAATCCTCATCCCGGATCCGCTCCTCTTTGGAAATGGAATCGAGGAGCGCCCCGAAGCGGGCTCCGAAATGGGGAACACCCTCCTTTTCGGCCTCGAGCACCACGGCAGCGATTGCGGGATCGAGAGGAAGCTTTAAGGCGCGCCGGCCGGTTTCCGTCATGCCCGATTCCCCAAGGAATCCAAGAAGCTCAAGCTCGGTTCTCGCAAACTCAAGCATCGATGCCTTGGGCTTCTCAAACCAATCAAAGGCCGAAAAATCCTTCACTCCGAACTCGCTCAGAAACAAGAGCGCCCGCGAAAGGTTCACCCGCTGAACCTCGGGAGTCTCAAAGTGCCTGAGCTGGTCCTGTTCACCCTTTTCCCAAAGCCTGAGAACCACTCCCTCACTGACCCTGCCCGCTCGCCCCGCTCGCTGATCTGCCGAAGCCCTGCTGATCCGAAGAGTCTCCAGGCGATCAAATCCAAGAGCCGGATCCATCCGCATCACCTTTTGCAAGCCGGAATCCACCACCGCCCGGATGCCAGGCAGGGTGATCGAGGTCTCTGCGATGTTTGTCGCACAAATGATCTTTAGGCCCGTGGCGCGAAAAACTTCGCGTTGCTGATCCTCAGGCAAACTCGCATACAGGGGAAACACCCGAAAATCCCGAATCCCATCACTGGAGAGCCACCCCTCAAGCTCGCGCACGGCCTTTGAGATCTCAAAAGCTCCCGGCAAAAAAACGAGAACATCGCCGGATTCGGGAAGTACCGACTTCACTCCGGCGACCACGCTTGAATTGGCGGAATACCTTCGCTCGACCGGAAACAAACGGCCCGGAATCTGAAAAAGCCTGGGAACAGGAAGATAATGAAGCAAGGGTGCCGGGTCGAGTGTTGCCGACATCACGACGATCTTGAGATCAGTCCTGAATGACCCTTGAATTTCCTTCAAAAGCGCAAGCGAGAGATCCAGATCCAGGCTCCGCTCATGAAACTCATCAAGGATCACACCGGCCACTCCCCGAAGTTCCGGGTCCTCCACCATTTTTCGAAGGAGCACTCCCTCGGTCATGAGCAGGATGCGCGTATTCTTGCTGCTTCGGTTCTCAAACCTGACCTGGTAGCCCACTTCCTCCCCTAAACGTAATCCATTTTCTTCGGCAATCCTTTGGGCGGTCAGTCGGGCGGCCCAGCGTCTGGGCTGCAACAAAATCCAAACTCCACTCGAGGCATCGGAGAGCGCCACCGGAACCCGAGTGGTCTTTCCGGCCCCGGGCTCGGCTATCACGACCATCGAGGAATGGGCTTGAAGGTCGGCAACCATTTGGGGTAGAAAAGTATCTACGGGAAGGCTGAGTTTTTTCATCACGGTTCAAGAGATACTCCATGGGCCAGGCCCGCGGGTCAAGCGAACAAAAGAACAAGGATTTCAACAGATATGAACAGTCGTAACGCGGGCTTTCTTGGTTTGGTTTTTCTCGCAGCACTCCTGCCATTCCTGAGTGAGGCGCAGACCGCTCCAAAGCCAGCTTCTCCTGCAGGTGCCCCTCCGGCCCAAGCGTCCAGGCCCCAGGCAGCGCCCTTGAAGAACGTTGCTCCCGCAGCTCCAGTGGCACCTCCCGCGGCAGTGACCGCAAAAAAGGAAGAAGAGCGGAAATTCTACGAAAACCTGAGAATGTCCTATTTCCTGGACTACGATGGCCCGCGCTTTACCAATTTTGATCTCACTCAATCCCAAGGTCCCTTGGACGAGACCTCAAGCTTTGCAACCCTTTTCCATACCCTGAGGGTGGGTTATGCGGTTTCTCCCCGGGTCACGGTCGGGTTCCAGATTACCGGAACGGCTTCATTCGATCCTCAGCAACAGTTCAATCTGGGAGACATCAACAACTTTGTGAACTGGGCGAAAATGGTGGAAACGGATGACTTGGAGATCCAAGGGGTTCTTCGCGTTACCTATCCCACAACCGCAAACTCCGTTGCAGCAGGAAAGATTTTTGCCGTTCGTGCGCAGGGGAACTGGACCTTCAAAACCCCCCTCCGGAACTGGTCCTTCACCACGGCCACCAAATTCACCTCGAGCTTTTTCAAAACTCCCACTGGAAGCACTTCTGATTTTGTGGTTGAACTTGCTCCCTACATCACAGTGGATCTTTCCCCGAACGTGCAATGGGTGTTTGAAGGAAGCTTTGATGCCAACCATCAGTATGCGGATACATCCTTTGATTTCAGGCAAGGCGATCCGGATTCATTCGACACCGGCCCGAGTTTCACGATCAATTCCCATGCGAGTGTGACAACCACCATAAAGTTCTACACGACCCGGGTCAGCTTCGACAATGCCACTCCGTATGTGAACCTTTCCCTCGCACTCTGATGATCACCATTCAAAAAGGATCCGTACTTCTTTACCGGGTTTTCGACATCGCAGAGGAAATCGATCTTTCGCGAGCCGAGGCGCTCTTCAAGGCCGATGGAACCCGATTGAAGTTCACGTTGAGTCCAAGGCAAGTGGTGATCATGCGGAACGCTCCTGTCACCTTCTCACTGGGAGAGACCGAGCTCGCCGTCCACGATCGCACTTTCAAGGCCGAGGCATTTGCCAAAATCTGGGACTATGGGGTTTTGTCGATCTTGTTTCAAATCCCGATTGAACCGGGAACCCGGTGGGAACAACTGGTTGACCTCGGCGCGAAGATCGAAATCGACACCTTGGTGGATGGAGCGGCACGATCACGCGCAAAAGAGATCATCAATATGATCAAGCCCTCTCTCCGGGACCCGCACGAGTGGCACGAGTTTGAGGATTATGTGATCTATTTTTTTGAGGAAATCGCTGGCATCAAAAAGGCGATAGAGCTTACCGAAAAAGTGGACATCGCAAAGCTGATCCTGGCGGAGCCCCAAAGCACCCTCTCTGAATCCTCGAAAAAGAGCATCCTCGATGAAGGTACCTATCAATATGCCGAAAACGATCTAACGATCATCGACTGGAACAGCGCGATTGTGGTGGAACCCTCTGCAAAAAAAGAAGTCCCCGAAGTCATCGAATTCGTACTGACCCACATGATGGAAATGCGCTACTACGACGGACTTCTTGATCAAAAGCTTGCGACCATTTATGACGCCATCGAAGAGTCACGCTCCCGGTTTTTGAGCAATCGCTTCAGCATGCTCTCAAGAGAAGCCTCGGCTCGCTACATCGAGTTTTCCGAATTCATCGAACGGGTTGACAACTCGTTCAAAGTGGTTGGAGATTTCTATCTTGCCAAGATCTTCCGGGGCGCGGGCGAGCAGTTCCGGATTCCCGAATGGGAAGCCAACATCAGCCGTAAGATCAACATCTTTTCGAATCTCTCGGAGCTTCTTCAAGGGGAAGTGAATGCCGCCAGGAGCCTGTGGCTTGAAGTGACCATCGTGGTTCTCATTCTTTTTGAATTGGTCACCACATTCGCACGTTTCTCATCCCATTGAGTCCAGGAGTCGAACGCATGAATTCCGATACCCTTCAGTCCGACAGCACCCCAAAACGAATCAGACTGACCGCAATCAGCATCTCCCTGATCGGAAGCCTTTTGATTCTTGCGCTAAAGATCCACGCCGCACGCTTGGCAGGATCCACCGCCCTTCGCTCAGACGCTCTCGAGGGCAGCGTGAACGTTCTTGCGGCAGCCTTTGGTCTCGGTTCAGTTCTATTTGCTGAAAAGCCCGCCGACCAGGATCACCCCTACGGTCACGGGAAAATCGAATACTTCGCGCAGGCCTTTGAGGGGGGACTGATTTCACTTGCGGGATTTTTGATTGTCGTCGACACAAGCCTTAGACTTCTCCACCAGGACCCACTTCAGGACTTAGGGACCGGATTGAAACTCAACATCCTTGCGGGACTGCTGAACGGAGTCCTTGGATTTGGAATGTTTCTTTCCGGTAAGAAGCACCATTCGCAGATTCTGATTTCGGACGGGATTCATCTTCTGACCGATCTTTTCACCACCGTGATTCTGGGACTGGGACTCCTTCTCGTGATTTTCACGGGATGGTCCTGGCTTGATCCGGTCCTTGCCTTGGGAGTCGCGCTCTTTTTGTTCCGCACCGGCTACAAATTGGTTCAGGAGTCCGCAGGCGCACTCCTGGATGCCCAAAACCCGGCCCTGATCGAAAAGATTGTATCGTACCTAAACGAGATCCCGCGGCGCTCGGTGATCACGGCCCATGAACTCAAAGTTCAACAATTCGGGCGAGACAAGCATGTGGACCTCCATGTGGTGGTGCCTGAATTCCTGTCCATTAAGGATGCTCATGACCAGTCGGATCGTTTCGCTGCCGATCTCATGCAAAAGCTGGGTCACCACTCGATTGTTCACACCCACGTCGACCCATGCGAGCGGGAGTTTTGTGCGGAGTGTTCATTTCTCGACTGCCCCATCCGCATGAAGCCCTTTCAAGGGATGCACCCGTTTGAGGCGGGCCAGATCACCCGCACCGGAGCCCATTAAAGGACCTCCCGGATCTATTGTTTTGATTTACATGGTGGTTCGGAGAAATGAGTCTGGATCCCACGGGCAATGGGGATACACCTTTTGGGGCATATGAGTTTAGCCGACTCTCGCGAGTCAGGACTGACGAAAGCGAGGCCGCAGGATGCGGCTCGGAGGCTAAACTCATAGGACCCAAAGGGCTTTTCACCCATTGCCCGCCGGAAACCACACTCATTCATCAGTGCCACCGATCCTGTAAAAGTTTTAGACACCCGTACACTCCCGCCTCTTCGATAATGCCCGAGATCACGGGATAAATTGAAAAAACCCTGCATTTACCGCAAGTCAGTGTCTTGGCACACCCTGTGCTCTATCTCCCTGTGAGAGAGAAAAGGGATTTAGTTATGAAAAAGACAAATGGGTTTATTTTTGTTTTGGCCTCGGTACTTCTGGTTGCGTGTGGA
>CANGWP010000016.1 GCA_947457605.1 Bdellovibrionales bacterium
AGGGAGTCTGAAATCTCCCACTCCTTCCGAGTGCCGGGTGGGATTTTTTGGTACGGGTCCGAAAGCGGTGGGGGATGGTTTGGGTGCGTTCGCGGTAGCCCAGAACTTGCTTCAGAATGCGTCCGTCATGGCAGGGGTAAGTTCGGATTTGCAGTCGGACCCATCGAATCCCTCCGGTTCAAATGCCCCAGGGTCTCAAAGTTCAGCTCTGATCTCAAGCGGAGAAGTGGGAAAAGGATCTGATTCCGATCTGGGAGCTCTTGCTGGCCTGGGGTCTAATTCCGCGGGTGGAGCGGGCGGAGGAGGAGCAGGTGGCGGCATGGGGAATGTTGCAGCTGGGTCTCTTGGTGCGGCGGGAGGCATTTCCGAGTCTGGAGTCGGAAAGGGAAAGCGATCCGGCACCGGGACTGAGGACGCGAATTTCATTGGCGGGGCCTACGCGAGTAAGGGTGGGGCTCAGGATCGCGCCGCTCTCGCTTCAGGTGGACCGGACAAAGTCACCCCGAATGACGGGAGTGTGGAACTGCTCGACGTGAACGGACAAGGGGCAGGTGGAGCCGGAGGTGCCGGTTTGGGTGCAGGGGGCTTGAACGGAGGCTCGGGCGATTTGCTCTCGGGTTCCCGTGAGGACGCTGCCGATTACCTGAACCGGATCGATCGCAATCTCTCGATCTTCAAGGTCGTATCCAAACGCTACGAGCGCGAAATCTCGCGAAGCCGCGTTCAAGCGGTTGAAATTAAGTAGTCCCGGTGGTTTGATCGGGGCATGAATGCATCTGCCTCAAAACGAAGTTTGTTGAATGCGGCCGTGATTGTTGCGGCGCTCGGGTATTTCGTCGACATTTACGATCTTTTGCTCTTTAGCATCGTCAGGGTCGAGAGCTTACGATCGATCGGATTTGCGGGACGCGAGCTCGAAGTGGGAGCGACCCTCAACAACATCCAGATGACAGGTCTCATGCTCGGCGGGATTCTGTGGGGCGTGCTCGGAGACAAGCGCGGACGTCTTTCGGTTCTCTTTGGATCAATTTTTTTGTACTCGATCGGAAATTTTTTGAATGGCTATGCGACCACGTTCACGGAGTACGCATTTTGCCGGTTTTTTGCTGGTCTCGGACTTGCCGGAGAACTTGGTGCCGGCATCACGCTCGTGTCCGAGGTGCTACACCCTTCTTTGCGAGGTTATGGAACGATGATTGTCGCAACGGTTGGCGTGACGGGTGCGATCGTCGGCGGCTATGTGGCGCAGGTTTTTGACTGGAGGACTGCGTTTAAGATCGGGGGATTTCTTGGATTTGCGCTGCTTCTTCTTCGGATCAGTGTCACGGAGTCCGGAATCTTTGAGAGTGCGAAGAAATCCAAGGTGCGCGCGGGAAGTTTCTTCTCGCTTTTTACCAAGGCCGATTGCTTCGGGAAATTCTCTCGAAGCATCCTGATCGGAATCCCGATCTGGCTTACCATCGGAATCCTTGTCACCTTTTCGCCCGAGTTCGCGCGAGACGCCGGGGTTACGGATGAGGTCGGCACCGCAAAGGCCGTGATGGCCTGTTATGCGGGATTTACGGTTGGTGATTTCCTGTTTGGAATGATCAGTCAGTGGATGAAGAGCCGGAATCGGGCGGTAGCGCTTGCGATTGTCCTCAACTTCATCGCAGCACTGGTTTATTTGTTGGCACTGAAAGGTGTTTCGAGCACCACCATTTACTGGATGTGCGGAATTTTGGGCGCCACTGGCGGTTACTGGGCCGTGGTGTGTACGATTGCAGCGGAACAGTTCGGGACCAATATGCGTGCAACGGTCGCGACTGCAGTTCCGAACTTCATTCGCTTTTCACTGGTGCCGATGAACTTTGCCGTACTCGGACTGCAGCCCATGATCGGGCTCCTCAATGCCACGCTGGTGGTCGCAGTGGTGGTTGTGGCGATCGCGCTCCTTGCGCTCCGCGGGCTCAAGGAAAGCTTTGGAAAGGATCTCAACTTTGTCGAACCGATCTAGAAAAGCGCAAGTGTGGATCGGAGTGAAGGCACCCCCGCGGGTGTTGGTGTTCCAGGTGCTAGAGCGTCGCGGAGGCGGATGGCATCCGGTCACTGGCGGAGTCGAAGGCTCAGAGGAGTTTTTGGAGGGTGCCAAACGCGAGTTGCAAGAGGAAACCGGATTTGATCCGGATCAGGGCACCTTTATCGACCTTGAGTATTCCTACAAATTTGAAGGTCGTTTTGGGAAGGCGCACGAGCATGCCTTTGGATTCATCTTGGCTGAAGAATGTGCCCCCGTGATTGATCCATCCGAGCATCTCGCCTTTGAATGGGTGAGTGAAGAAGAGGCACTCAAGCGCCTTCAGTTTGAGCCCCAGAAGGATGCGTTGAAACGTTTTCTGTGCTACCTTCGCTAGCGCATGAGCGCGAAGTCTCCGTTTTTTGATCTCGATTGGCCGAAGCTCCTTTCTTGGACGCTTAAGGAAGCCCGCACCCCGTATGGCCGTCGCAAGCTCGAGACCTATGCCGATCCTGCAGCGTTTGCGCCAACGCTTGAGCGCGCGCAGGAGCTGCAGAGCGAGACCCAGGAAATGTCCCAAATCCTCGAGCGCTCGGCTCTTTGGGGTCCGCTCAATGACCTGCAGGACATTGATGAGGATCTTGAGAACCTTGCGCGGGGGAGTGTGCTTGAGGTCGCAGGGTGGGTCAGGATCCGCGCTTGGCTCTACGCAATGGATTCCTGGAGTCATTTTCCAAAAGAGCTTGCGGGCAAAAGTTTCAAGCTTGCGCTCCAAAATTTATTCGATCCGTTTGAGTGCCTGCGGGTGCTTGATCGTGTGATCACCCCCTCGGGCGAGTTGTCGGAACGGGCATCCCCGAAGCTTGGCGCTCTTTATTCGCAGGCGCGAGAGCTTCGGAGGGAGATCGAAAAAAAGATCGATTCCCTTCTTCGCGATTACAGCACCAAGGGCTTACTGCAGGAAAATTACAGTGATGTGCGCGATGGGCGCTATGTGCTTCCGGTTCGGGTTTCGGATCAGAGCAAGATCGAGGGCCGGGTTGCAGAGTTCTCGGTCAGCAAACAAACGGTCTTCATCGAGCCAAAAGAGGTCGAGGAGCTTCAATCAAGGCTCAGACGGACTGAGGCTGATCTTTCGCACGAGATCTTTGTGATCCTGATGGCGCTATCGCGCGAGTTGCAGCGGCATGGACCTTCCATTGGGGCTTCGGTGGAAGTGATGGGATACTGGGACTCAACCCAGGCCAAGGCTCGCGTTGCAAAACGGTACGGGGGCAAGCTCATTTTGCTCAGCTCCGATCGGGAGTGGGTGCTTCAGGAAACCGTTGATCCGGTGCTGTTCTGGAATCTTCCCGAGGAGCGCATTGTCCGGAATACGATTGAACTTTCGTCGCGCCAGCAGATGATTCTTCTCTCGGGCCCCAATACGGGCGGAAAAACCGTGCTGCTCAAGACGCTTGGGCTTTCCGCGGTCTGCGCGCGCAGTGGATTCTTTTTTCCTGCGGCAGGAAAACTGATGGTGCCGTTTTTTGATTCATTCTTTGTGGATCTTGGCGATCCGCAATCGATTGAAGAGCATGTGTCTTCGTTTTCGGGCCATGTGCTCAAGATGAAACGGATTCTGGAAGGTGTGGGGCCAAGATCCCTCATTTTGGTCGATGAGATGAATTCGGCAACCGATCCGGAAGAGGGCGCCGCCCTTGCGATGGCCTTCGTTCAGACCATTTTGAATGTGCCGGGCGCAATTCTCATTGCAACCACCCATGATCCGAAGCTCAAGGCGATGGGTCTTGCCGAGCCCAGGATTCTCGATGCGAGCATACTCTTTGATGAGGAGAGTCTCAGGCCCACCTATCGCGTGGTGTTCGGTGCTCCGGGGCGCTCGCGTGCGATTGAGACCGCAGAGCGGCTCGGGCTTCCAAAAGAGCTGCTTGATCTTTCGCGCTCGTATCTGAGTGACGAGCACCGGGTGGTCGAGTCCGTGCTGCAAAAGTTGCAGGCAAATCTTGGTGCCGTGGACCGCGCGACCCGCGAGGCGAATCATCTGAAGGAGGAAGCGGCCAAACTCAAGGCCGAGTGGGAAGAAAGGGTCAAGACGACGGTGAACGAGTCGCTTGAAAAAGCGCGCCAGAAACTGAAGCACGTTCTTGATCTTGCGCAGGTCGAAGTGCGCGAGACGCTGAAAAAGATCCAGTCCACAAAAACCCACAAGCAGCTCGATGATCTGAGGCGTGAACTCAATGATGCCTTTCAGGCAGGCGAGCGACGCCTTGATTCCTCGATCAAGGAAGCAGCACCCGAACTCATGGAGGCGGTGGCGAATGAGGCTGAAATCCCCTCAGTGGCTGTGCAATTTGAAAAGGGCCAGTGGGTGCGGGTTCCGCGCTGGAAGAATGTCGGCGAGCTTGTCGAGTGGGACGGAAAAAAGGGGCGCGTGGCGCTGGGTGCCCAGGCCGGAGCGGGCCTCGGCAAGGCTTTTGTCGTAAGTGTGTATCCGGCAGAAATAGAGCCGCTCTCGGATCGGGAGCTCAGGGCGGTGCTTGGGGTTCGCGCGGGAAGCGCAAGTGCAAATGGGAAGACCGCGAAAGTGATCGTGCAGGATCCGGGAGGCGTGCCGGAGCAGATCGATGTGCGCGGTAAGCGTTTGGATGAGGCACTTCGCGAGGTTGGAAATTACCTCGATCGCGCCTGCCGCGCGGGACGCTCCGAGGTGACGATCGTGCATGGACTTGGAACCGGGGCGCTTCGCGAAGGAGTCCGGGAGATGCTAAAGAAGCTCAACTATGTGTCCGAGATCGGGGATGCGGGGACAACCGGCGCGACGAGGGTGCGCTTCTAGAACTGGCCTCTTTGAATGGGCATAGTCTATTCCACGCAAGCGCTAACTGATCAAATTCCTTGGCACTTTTTCTGCACGCTCGCTGTGCATGAAACGTTATTGCATAAATTTAGACTGTTCTGAGCATCAATCAAAACATTTGGAGGGTATCGTTTCCGGACGAGTGTCCAAAAAAGGAACCTTTTACCGGCTAAGCGATCGCCGCTACATTCAGCGATTCAAGTGTCTCGTGTGCAGGGTTCAATTCTCAAAGGCCACATTCGCCCCTGATTTTCGGCAGCACAGACGTGAGATTAATGAGCGGCTGTTTTTGTTTCTTGGCTCAGGGGTTACGCAGCGAAGAGCCGCGATTCTTCTCAAGACCGATCGCATGACCATCAGTCGGAAAATTAAAATCCTGGGCGCTCAGTCCAAGGCTGATCATCAGGAGTGGCTTGAAGAGCGCTTTCAAGATAAGCCAATCAGACAAATCCAGATTGATGACCTTGAGACCTCGGAACATACCAAGTGCAAACCATTAAGTGTGACGATTGCGGTTCGAAAAGGGGGCCGTGAAATCCTTGATTTTCACGTGAAAAGGATGCCTGCAAAGGGGCTCCTTTCAAAAGTTTCCCGAAAAAAATACGGCCCAAGAAAAGATGAGCGACCGGAGGGTTGGGATCAGCTATTTAAGAATCTAAAGCCAATTCTTCATGCTGAAGCTCTGTGTGAATCTGATGAGAATCCAAATTACCCGAAATATTTGAAGCGACACGTTCCAAATGCAAAACACGTTCGCTTCAAGGGTGCCCGAGGTGCAATTGTGGGCCAAGGGGAGTTGAAAAAGCAGAAATACGATCCTCTTTTCTCGCTGAATCACACCTGCGCAATGTTGCGCGCAAACATCAACCGGCTCTTTCGAAAGACCTGGAGTACGACCAAGAAAGTGGAGGGTTTGATCGATCATTTGTGGATCTACGTCAGGTATCACAATGCCGTACTGGTAAACCCGGATGTATGATTCATGCCCATTCAAAGAGGCCAGTTTGGAGGCTTTACAAGAATTTGATGCCTGTCAAAAAATGTCATGACTTTTTTTGACAGTAGTCAAAATTAGTGATATTCTTATCCTGTGAATCGATACCTGCATTCTCAAATTCTGGAAGACCTCAATCGGAAGATGGTTTTTCTTGCGGGGCCCCGTCAGGTGGGGAAGACAACACTTTCAAAGTCGCTTTCCCGTAAAATGGATTATTTGAACTGGGATATCCCGGTTGACCGCGAGCGGATTCTTCTTCAGCAGTTCAAGGTAGCGCCCCTTTGGATTTTCGATGAGATCCACAAATACAAGACCTGGCGAAATTACCTGAAAGGAGTTTATGACAAAGTTGGCCCTGCCCAAAGGATCCTCGTTACTGGAAGTGCAAAGCTCGATCTCTTGAGGAGAGGGGGTGATAGCCTGCAGGGACGGTATCATTTCCTGAGGCTTCATCCTTTGTCCATCGATGAGCTCGGATCGCGTTCACCGAGGGACTTCAAGCAGCTTTTCGAGCTGGGAGGATTTCCCGAACCCTTTTTTTCCGGCACCAAAACCCAAGCGAATCGCTGGACGCGGGAGTACCGACAGACGCTGGTTCGCGAGGAAATCGCAAGCAATGAGCAAATCCAGGACCTTGGAAACCTTGAACTCATGATGCATCGATTGCCCGATCTGATCGGGGCTCCACTTTCGATCAACGGACTCAGGGAAGACCTCCAGCTTGCGCATAAAACCGTGTCCAAATGGATTGACGCTTTGGAGCGCCTGTATGGATTGTTCCGGATTCCTCCATTTGGTGCGCCCCGGATCAAGGCGGTACGGAAAGAGCAAAAAATGTACCTGTATGATTGGAATGCAATCAAGGAGCCGGGCATCCGATTTGAGAACATGATTGCGTGCCATCTTCTGAAGTGGGTTCATTACCGGCAAGATGCTTTTGGAGAGGACTATGATTTGAGGTACTGCAGGGATGTCATGAACCGGGAGGTTGATTTCGTGATTTTGAAGGATCAAAAGCCGGTGCAACTGATCGAGTGCAAACACCGGGATGGAGAGGTGTCGGATTCCCTTCGGTACCTCGGGGCAAGATTTCCCGGCGTGCCGGCGGCCCAAGTTTATCTCGAAGGGACAAAGGATTATGTGAACGGTTCCGGAATCCGGGTCACTCCCGCGCTTTCTTTTTTGCTTGAGAATTTTCGGATCGGCCCCGGATGAGCAAAATTTGCCGGCGATGGCCGGAAGTTTTGCCCATCCGGATGTGATTCTTGCGGTCAAATAAACGACATCTGTGTAAAAAAGCGAGGGACACTTATTCTAGGAGTGGATGAGTGAATTTGACCTCGAAAAGATCTTTAGCGAATGGAATCATGAAGCCTTCGAGGGAGAGCTTTCCCTCCCTGAAATCCGCTGGAACTCGCGGCTCAGAACTTCTGCGGGGCGATTCATTCCCGATCCTTCGGGTTGTGTGATTGAGGTCGCATCGTATCTTCGGGATGAGCTTGAAGCGGAAAAACTCATTCGCGATACCTTGGGCCACGAGATGATTCACTACTGGCTCTTTGTGAAAAATCTTCCCTACGGTCATACGCCGCAATTTCATGAAAAGATGGAATCAATCGGGGTGAGTCGCTACAATCCGGTTCCGAAGCATAGGCCTTTTAAGCACTGTTATGAGTGCCGTGGATGTGGACAAAGAATTTTTGTGAGAAAGCGACTCAGGCTTGCGGCCTGCGCCGCCTGTTGCAACGAGCATGCGGATGGCCGCTATGATTCTCGCTTTAAACTCAAGCTCTTGGCCTCCGGAGAGGCCGTTTTAAGGGATCAAATCCCTCTGAAACGCTCCGGTTGATCTCACCGATACCCCGTGCTAGCGTGGGGTCGGGATGGATCTGGAGAACCTGCAGCACACTGAAATTTCCAAGGCATCGCAGCCGGAAGAGCGAGAAGAGATCTCCCTTCAGCAATTGCTCGATTCGTTCCGTCCCTATCAGGATTTCGTGGGCGAGGTATCCCAAGGGCTTTTGAATCTGCATGAGATTCAAGAGGATATGATCCGCGAGTTTCAAGCGCGGGTTCAAGACCAGGTCCAGGAGAACGACCGTCTCAGATCGGAATATGAAGCAAAGCTTGCGGCCGTTTCCACCCCAGAGGTGGCGCCCGATCGGAACCGTTCGCAGAAGGCTCGCACCCGAGTTCATGCAAATGCTGAAGCAGTTTCTGAGTCGAATGCCCCGGTTGCTACTTCGCCCAGGCGTGTTTTGTTGCTCGATGATGCCGAATTGAGCCGGGTTCTTGTCAGCCACTATTTCAAGGACCTTCCGGTATCCATTGATTATGCCAAGACCGCCGAGCAGGCGTCTGGGCTCATTGAGAACGCCCGCTACGATTTGCTCCTCATTGATTCCGAGTTCAAGATTGAACCCGAGTGGATTTCCTGGATCAAGGGTCAGTCTGGACACACCCGGATTGCTGCCTTGAGCCCGAACGATCATACGATTGAAGAAGAGACTCGCTTTAGAGGTCTTGGATTTGATTCTTATTTGTCTCGTGGTGAGGCGAAGGCCGCTCTTCGGACCAAGCTGAGCTCCGAGCTCTGGAGTGAATGAGTTCAGCTGCAATCCTGTGCCCATTCACCGGCATTTAATTTGAGTCAGTGCGAAAAATGTCCGATTTGACACTCTATTACTCTACTGATTTTCTCCGATAAACTATCTAGAGTGAGTAAAGATTTGTTTCGAGCGAGCATTCTACGATTTTCATTGAATCTCCTGATTTTCGGGATGCTGGGGTTTCTTTCTGCATGTTCGCTTGAGCAGCGCGAATCCGGAAGTCAGGTCAGGATTCAAATTGATCCATCCGTGTTGAGAGCGAGCACTGCTCAACGCCGGGGAATGCTGCAAGCCCAAGGCGGGCAGCAAACGGCAAACCCGTCCGCGGACATTCCCACGATTGCGGAATACTTCTTGATCAATGTGGAGGGCCCCGGGATTCCCTTTGTCGAGCCCCAGAGTCTTCCTTGCCTCAAGATCGGGATCGGTGCTTCGGTATTGGTGCCGGCATCCTTGGGGGCGCCGATAGGCCCGATTGAGCTCTGGGTGCCGGCCGGACTTGAACGGAAGATCACACTTTACGAAATCACCCTGCAAAGCAGTCAGAACAATTTTCCCGCGTTTGGAGCATCCGCCTCCCAATTCTTCATGAGTCAGGGCCCGGGTTTGAGCGGAGTGCCGTTTCGGCACGGTGAGGTCGTGATTCCGAATCTGGTGGCTGAACAATCCGTTGAGCTCGTGCATGCCGGCAATGGAACTGTGCCTTTTTGCCCTGCACAGTTTCAGGGGCCGCCGGTCCTTGTTTCGGGTACCCTTACGCTTCAAAATTATCGGCCTTGGCGGAACGAGAGCGCGAACCTCTATGAGCCGCATCGCAGCGGACCCATTCTCTTTTGGGCTCCACCGGCCAACTCTGGAATTGTTCTTCGGATATCAGGAGAGGTGCTGGGAGGCACTTCCCCGAACATCGCCCTTTATGGTTCTTTATCACCGACTTCATCTTCGATACCGGCGATTTTCTCAACGCAGGTCTCAAGCCCTGACATCTTGGGGGGTGGAGGCAGGATTTGGTTTGAGAGGGCTTACAGCGTATCGACGCCTGATGTGTACCAGCATGCGGTCGGCGGCGTGGTCCGCACGATTCCAATTGGTTTTGCAGGCCCCGCGCCGGTAACAGCTTCAGTAGCTGATTCGCTTCCGGTTTCAGGCTTTGTTAATGTTTATAAAATCAATGTTCTAAGTAACTTTAACCGAATTCTTCCGGTGGTAAGAGATGCTGTCTTCGCAGTGAATGCTTCTGGCTTTTCAAGATTCGAGGTGGTGCCTGCGCCGCTGCCCTCCGGTATTGTCGGTAACCCTACGCCGCCCCCATGCCCGAGGGAAGGTGCGAATTCAGAGCCTCTTTATCTTGAAGCTGAGGGTTGTGCGATTTATGTTGCGGCAATAAGCAATCAATCTGAGGAACAGGGGCCGGACGCCCTGCTTGAGTTGGATATCGAAAGCTCGACTTCTTCCTCGGGTTTTCGTCGCGCGCAGTTGAATCTTGGGGAGCTTTCGAGCAAAGGTGCTCCGACACCATTGGTGGAGACCCTTTCGAATCGTCCTGATGTATCGCAGGTGAGTGAGAGTGAGCAAGATTTCGAGATCGGTCTTTCCGCTGATGGAACGGGTTTAGAGGCTCGTGAAATCGTACGGGGTGAGATTTCGGGCCCCGGGTTCAGGCAGGAGTTTGAAGCGGAGAATTTTCAGGGTCCATCATCCATGCCCGTGAGAATTTTCAGTGATCAAGAATATACGGTCACCCAACCCGCAAACCAATGCATTACCCGGGTCAGTCTTTTGGTGCGCGGAATAGTCAGCAACCCCGGCGGCGTCAGCGCAGAACAAGCTTATCGCCGTGAAATCTACAACCTACCAATGTGTGTGTGGCCAAGTGTCCCGAGCGGTTTAACGGTGAGTCAAATTGGAGAGGTGATCAAACTTTCCTGGTCACCATCGATTCAAGAATCTGCTAACACCGCCTCGATTGTGTACGAGGTAGAGAGAAAAGACGGGCCTAACGGGGTGTTTCAATTGATTCAAACGGTGCCTACGGCGAACTGCTCGAGTACGGGTAGTGTCTGCCGTACCGATTCGGCAGTCCAAGCTGGAATGCAGTATGTCTATCGTGTTCGAGCAAGATCCGGCAGTGTGGTGAGTCCTTATTCGGATCAGAAATCGATCCGGGTTCTTGGGCAAGTTGCCCAGCCATCCATCCTGATTAATGATGCCATTGGGCTTGGCAGGGTCAGTGTGAGCTGGAACTTGGTGCCCGGTGCTGACCAGTATTTGGTTAAGTATCGGCCCGCAGTTTGTGGGAACGTAAACGGTTGTGAAACAAATATTGAGCCCCCATATTCTCAGCAAGGTGGATCTTTTTTCGTGGATGTCCAATTACCAACGGGCATTCCACATCTGATCCGATTGGAAGCCAGAAATAATAGTGGTTCTCAAGGCCTGCAAAATCAGAATTCCGGTTTAACTGCGAATGCCAGAAGCAGCGCTGATGTCGCAAACGTATTTTCCATGGACCGACCGGAGGTGGTGAGCTTTTGTGACCCATCGCCCGACACCCCAGGGCGATTGCGGATCAACTTCACGGCTTTAGGGAGCGCTTCCGCGCCAGTAAAGGGTGCGAATATCGGAGAGGTATGGGCAAGGGTTGGCGAAACTGGGCCCTTCAATATATATGGCATCTTGAATTTTCCGAATGGCACGACCCCTGATCCAGGAGAAGTTTTTCCTGCCAACCCAGAGGCCGGGGTGTCGAGCGTGATCGTGCCAAAACCCACGGCGAAGACCTATTTCAAGATCAAGGTTCATAACCAGTTTGGATCGATAGAGTCAGTTTTACCGAGTACGGGTGAGTGGTTTGACCCAGACCAGCAGATTGTTTTTTGTGAAATTGAGTTAGGTCGCTAACTGGACTCGATTTGAACTGGCAGCGTTTGCTGTGGTTGAGCAGGCCATGGATCGAGCTAAATAATTGAATTAATGATCATTCTTGTACGACTACGGGGTTTCTTTGCGGTGGCCCCGCCATGGATTTCCTTCAAGGCTTTAGTGTGAACAGTTCCCACGGGTTGATGATTCCCTGGTCTGGTTCATCAACAGCGATCGCTGCCAGCTACCAAAATGTCAGCTTTGACACTCTATTAGACAACCGCTTTCGTCCGATAAGCTATACTGAGTGAGTTCGTTATTTTTTCGACTGCAAATTCTACGAATTTCGTCGATCCTCCTGATGATCGGGATGGGGTTTCTTTCTGCGTGCTCGCTTGAGCAGCGCACGTCCGGGAATCAGGTCAGGATTCAGATCGATCCGAGTGTGATTCGAGGTGCTACATCCCCCGTACGAAGCGCTTCGTTGAATTCGCGGGAGGACAGTATACCCCAGGATGATTCCCTCGTGCCTACCACTTCTCAAACCTACCTTCTCATCAATGTTGAGGGGCCTGGTATTCCGTTTGTGGAATACCCGAAAATTCCCTGCATCAAGCTCGCCATCGGCTCATCCGTCTTGGTTCCCTTGAGTGCGGTCAATTCAGAGATGGGTTCGGTTTCAGGAACGCCGGTCGAACTTTGGGTGCCTGCGGGAGAAAATCGGGTGGTCAGCCTGTATGCCATCGATATTTTCCCGACAATCGGTGGCTCCTTTCCAGCTTTTGGAGCCTCAGCCTCGCAATTCTTTATGGGTGAAGTCAGTGTCGGCTTGCCTTTTTATCATGCACAGGCAATCGTTCCGAGTCTCTTTGGAGAGCAGACGGTTGAGTTGATCCGAAACCCAGCGCCGCAGGTCGTGCAATGCAGTGGTGGGCTTGATGAGCCACCCGTGTTGATTGAAGCCGAAGTGGCTCTTTCAAAGTATCGGCCTTACTTTACAGTCGGAGTCAATCCCAACGCTCCTGCGGAGAGCGGAGTCTTGAAAGCATGGAAGCCTGCCTCGGGATTGCCTTGGATTCTTCGGGTGTCCGGAGAGCTTTCTAACCTAGGACAGGCCCAGGTCTGGGGTATCTCTGCGAATTTGGCGGTGGGTACCGCATCACCAGCGCCTCCGACTTCTGGGGCCAGCAATATTGCGAACGGCACTTCCATACCTTCGGGCGGTCGGTTTTGGTTTCAAGAGAATTATCCAATAAGCACGAGTCAGTTTTATAGCTCCGGAAGCCTCGCACATAAAGTTAATTTTTATTGGAACAGCGGTGCGCAAAAAAGCATCGAAAGGACCATCCCGTTTGATGTCTCACCTTCTCCTGCTCCGGTGGTCATCGAGAGCATCAATTCGATAGCCCAAACTTCGAATCTTTACGCCATGACTTTGAAGCCGGTTGGAACCAGCAGTGCCTTGGTGCTTCCGCTTCGCCGTGATTCTTTGTTCTCTGGAAGTGGAGTCATCGGTGAGCGAGTGGAAGTGTTGATGAGTCGGCCGAGCGAAAGCGTAGCAACTGAAACCCTTTGCCCTGTTGGGGAATCGGGATCTCCATTTTATTTGACCGGCTCTGGCTGCAAAATCTATTTCGTGGCCTTAGGGTTACCATCGAGCGTACCCACGCGGATTGAGCTTGATGCGGCGAGTTTGCCCTTGGGTAATAGCGCGCCCGAGTTTCGACAAGCCCAGCTTGCGCTGACACCTCTTACTTCTTCATCGGTAGGCCAGACCCGTGATTTTGATCTGAGCGGTTTTCCTCGCCCCGACAGCGGCGTCCAAACACCCATACAGATTCCCTACAACCTAAGCGGATATGCCCCATTGGACGAAGGAAGCATTGTTTCTGCCGAGATCTCTGGCGAAGGTTTTAGAAAAACCTGGGATAAGACTGCGTCCGAACCTTCGCCACCGGCGGGTATCTCATTGAATGGAGCTTCAGGATATTTTTTGAACAACCTCTATCGAGGCAAATGCATCACTCGGATGAGTGTTTTGGTGAAAGGAAAGATGGCTGGAAGCACATTGGATACCTATCGGAGAGAGAACTTTGAGCTTTCACCTTGCGGGACACCGGATATCGCAAGCATTATTCCGCAAAATGTTTTGGCAACCGCGAGCACTACCGGATCCAGCGCCACTGCGAGTGTGCTCCTCAATTGGATGCCGGTATTGGGAACCGGAATTACTTATCTATATGACATTTATCGGTGTGAAAACTATAGCACGACGTGGACCAGGATCAAAGAGAGCTATGGCTTAACATCCTACACGGACACAGATCGAATTCCGGGCTTTGTATACGAGTACAAGGTGAGAGCGGTTACATCGAGTGGGCTAGAGGGGCCTGATTCCGATGTTGCCAGTGTGAAGCCGATCAGTTCGATGATCGTTCCTTCGGTTTTTGTGAACAGCGATGCCGGGCCGAATGCCCTTTTTGTAGCTTGGAGTTCGGTACCCGAGGCAACCCATTATCTCGTAAAATGGAAGCTCCAGAGCGCCGATGATGTAGAATCGAATTGGACGTCCGTGATTCCTCAAGGTACAAATTCCACAACAATCAACGGGTTAAACGGGGGACTTTCTATAGCGTGAAGGTGATCGCGGTCAATAGTTTCGGCCGGCAAAACAACGATATTGGGGCAAGTTCTGTGAGCGAAGAAGTGCGCGGAACACCGATGTCTCTTCAAGGTTTGAATGTGGCTTCGGGAACAGGTTCAATCACACTGTCTTGGTCTAGCGCACCCGGCGCGAGTTCTATCTACATTTTTTGTGTGGGGCCAAATTGTCCATTGTATCCGACATTCGTGCCCACAAACACTCACGTTTTTAATGGATTGCAAAGCGGTACAACCTACACGGGGACGATTAGATTGATGAATGAATCTGGAATTCTTGAGCAGAGTTGGACCGCTGATTTACCCTAGCTGGCCTCGATCGCTGTTGAGATTGAATGAAATTTCGTAAGTCTCCGATTGTGGAACGCAACATAGATTGAAAGATGATCGATCAGTCCTTGAATGGTTTTGGTCGTACACCAGGTTTTCCGAAAGAGACGATTGAGGTTTGCTCGTAACATCGCACAGGTGTGATTGAGCGAGAAAATCGGATCAAACTTTAGTTTCTTCAATTCTCCCTGCCCAGTACTTGATCCCCGGCCGCCTTTTACGGTTTCATGAATTGCTTCAGGAAAGTGCCTCCTCACAATTCTTGGATAGTGAGGGTTGTCGTCGGTGGTGATGGTCGCAGATGGCGAGACGTAAGACTTGAGGGATGAAAGGAGACCGTTCCATCCAACTCGTCTCTCATCGGAGCGCCAACCATATTTGACGTGAGCGATCTTAGCCAGGCGACCCTTTGCAGGCATTCTGGATACTCTGAATCCCAATATTTTTCTCGTTTTTGCCTCCACTGCGAGGGCGATACTCAAGGGTTTGCATTTTGTGTGTTCGTGCGTTTCAAGATCGTCGAACTGGATTTGGAGCGCGGGATGCTCATGGTAATGTCGCATGAGTTTTTCGTTTGAAGTCCGTGACCTGTTCCCGAGATAATGGAACCTTCGGCTGATTGTGCTTCTTGAAACGCCAAGCAGAATTGCAGAGCGTCTTTGAGAGACGCCAGAATAGAGTAGCTCCTCAAGCGGATGGGTGATGCGTCTGACCTTTTGTCGATAGTTTGGCAAAAGCGTGGATCTTGAAAACGTCCGCTTGCAGATCAGGCATCTGTACCGACGGATGGAGCGGCTATCGGACTTTCTAAAGAATGTCCCGAATCGAACGATGTGTTTGAAATCCGGATCAAGGCACATGTGTGACTGGCAGTTTAAATGGGGGCAGCTTGGTTTCATGCATGCCAAAAGTCAATTTTTGTGCCGGAATGTGCCGCTTCTTTGATTTTTGTCTCTATGGGATCAACAGCGATCGAGGCCAGTTGGTCAGTGAATCAGCCCCAGCAACTTCAACTTCTCCAGCAACGTCACGCGCTCCATGCGCGCGGCACGTGCCGTCTTGTCGAGGTCGTGGTTGAAGCTCTTTAACAGCTCGCTCAGATAGATCTTCTCGAACTCGGAGCGGGTGGCCTGAAAGTTGATCTTGTCATGGCCGAAATCCGGCAGATCCTTCATCTCTACGCGCTCGGATTCGCAGGCAACCGAGGCCATGCGAAGCACGTTTCTGAGCTCGCGCAGGTTGCCCGGCCAATCGTACTCGCGAAGCTTGCGCCACGCGGTTTCGGAAAATCCCTTGATGTATTCCTTGTGCAGCTCCTGGGTGATCTCTTGGAGGATTCCCATCGCGATGTCTTCGAACTCATCCGCGCGTTCCGCAAGGTTCGGCATTTCGATTCGGTTCTTGCTCAAGCGCAAAAGAAGCTCATCGTTGAACATGCCGGCACGCGCGCGCGAATCGATCTGAGGAACCGCCGTTGCAATGATCCGCACGTTTGCGATCATCGGAACCATCGGACCGCCTTTTTGGCCCTGAGGAATCGCCTTGGTTTTTAGAAAATTCAAGATCACCATCTGCTCTGACACCGGATAGTTCGTGATGTCATCAATGATCAGAGTGCCACCCTTGCATTCTCGGATCTGTTCTGCAAGCGGTCGATCTCGCGTTGCCATCACGCAAGCGAGTGCGGCGCGAGGGGAGTTCTTGTGGATCCATTTCGCGAGCGCACCCTTACCGGTACCGGTGCCTCCGATGACGAGCACGGGCTCGTCTTCGGCTTGTGCCGCAGCGAGAGCGATTTTGCGTTGGGAGGAGGGAATAAAATACACCATGCTCATAGAGACCCTCGATTATAGGGGAATTGGATAAAAATAGAAAGGTGAAAGTCGTCAGAAAACTTACGATTTGCCTCTCGAAATCGCAAGGTTATCCTGAAGGAACCACGGAGGCCCCATTGATGAAAACACGTCATTTCCTTGTTCTTTCTCTGGTTTTTGGAATTCTGACCACAAGTCTTGCCCTGGCCTACGGAAGTTAC
The DNA here is from genome assembly GCA_947457605.1 of Bdellovibrionales bacterium. Lineage (GTDB taxonomy): Bacteria > Bdellovibrionota > UBA1018 > UBA1018 > CAIMNF01 > CAIMNF01. The sequence continues at coordinate 16,351 of CANGWP010000016.1, forward strand.
GGGCGCGAGGATCAGACCATGATTTCCAACGGTCAGGGGGTTTCCTCCCCGAGTTTCTGGGAAGGCTTGAAGGCCCAGAACCCGGCAGGTTTGTCGTACAATCAACGACTCAAGTTTCAAGCGGGGGCTGCAGCCTTCGGAAGTGACCTGAATCCCATTCGTGCTTCAGGCGGCGTGCTTTTCGGATCCTCTGCGATCGGGGGAGGAGTTGAGTATTCCCAGTTCGACTCTGCTGCCTACGGTTCCGGCACCGGGGCCATTCAATGGGGGCTTGGCGGAAACATTGATGCCCTGAGACTCAGGCTCGGGGTTTCGGGCCGGCATCTGAGTGGTTCCACAGGAACGTATACCGTAGGACTTTTGTTTGAGCCGGTTCGCGCGGTGCGGTTCGGGCTCATGGTTCCCCGAGTTCAAAACGGGATTGATGTAGTGGGAGCGGGTCTCACCTTCATTCTTGATCCCGCAATCGATGTGGTGGTGGATGGTTCTCTCGATCCCTCAACCAGTCACGGCGTGATCAAGCCCGGAATTACCCTTCATTCCGATCGGTTTCAGGTTTCCGCGTCTTATGGTCTTCGATATCGCGGGACCTCCGATCCGCTGCTTTATGCGCGATTTTCAGGGGCTCTGGGGCTGAAAATCACAGACCATGCGTTTCTGGAGTACTCTTACCGGGGGCTCACAGAGCATCTCCTCGGTTTGACTTTGCGCTAGAACCAATCTAGATTCCTGAGACTATGAAAACGCTTACCGAGTTCTCAGGATTTGTATTGAAAGAAGCCATGACCAAAAAAGCCGCTCTTACGACGGAAGGGAAATCCGAAGAGGAGATCCAAGCTGGAGTGAACGAGCTTTTGAAACTCGATGAAGCGAAAGTCGGCTTCTACAAAAACGTGGTCGACATGACGAGCTCACGAGTGGATCGGGTAAAGCGAGTGGTGGTTGCGGTAAAAGCATCCGAGACCGAGAAGGTTCCCGAGTCGTACATTGAGCGCGAAGGTCATTTCTATCTTGTGGAGTATTTTCCAGAAGCCGGACGCGCGCCTTTGCGAGGCGGACGTGATGATCGCGATTTCCGTTCCGGTCGGGGCGGAGGCCGTGAGGGACGCGGCGGCCGTGGACCTGGCCGTGAAGGGGGAAATCGCGATGGTGGTCGCGGCCCCGGTCGGGATGGCGGTGGACGTGATGGACGAGGACCGGGGCGTGATCGTCCACGCAGTGAAACTCGCGATGCAGCACCTGCGGCTCCGCGGGACCCCGGCGCGCCTGGGTTTGTGTCTACCGGACTTGGGGTTGCAACAAAGCCCGCACGTCCAGCGCGTGAAAAGCGTGCTCCGAAGCCACGTGGCGAGCAAAAGCCTCGCAGTGGTGAGCCGAGGGCTCCTCGCGGACCAAAGGGTGCCGGAGAATTGCGATTGGTTTTGAAGGGACAGAGTGCGACCACGCTTCAAGGTTCGGCACCGATCGAGGCAGTGCCTCAAGCTTCGGTTTCTCCTGAAACCCAAACTGATTCAGGGCAGACTAGTTGATGGTTGCCACCGGTCTTCCGGTCTCCGGGCTCATGACTCGGACTTGGTCGGGCTTTGGAGCCTGAAGCATCAGGCTCTCGAGGCTCGGGCTTTCTTTGATTTCAAAAAGGGTCTTTGGAAGAATCTCGTTCTGTTTCAATTCCAAAAGTTCAAACGATACGCTCGCGGTTTGGACCTTGGTTCCGATGGTCTTTGTGATCACTACGGCATGTGAGGCTTCCGTGAAGAGCGGGCTTTGTACGGCTTGATAGCCAAGACGGGAAAGAGCCTTCAGGGCGAGCTTCGTCTCGGACGGATCGAGGTTGTTGAGCACATGAACCCTCAATGATCCGGCCGATGCAAAAGGGGAAGCAAGGGTTAGAAAACCCGCAAAAACCAGACTTAAATTGAAAAAGTTGAAAACTCTCATCTCTCAAACCTCTTACAGAGAGATTAAGCGAGGAGTGTGCCAGCCATAAATCCGTATACTGGGGCCGGTGTCCAAAGAGTGAGCAGGATCGGAGTGAAGTGTCAAGACGGTGGTCACTCCAAAGCATCCACGCAATGAACGTGGTTTCAGCTGTTCAAGGCTCGGTCTTTACCAGGAAAAACCCCTTCAGATATCGCGTGGAGAGTTCCCCTTGGGTGGGAAAGGTGGGCGGCAGGTCGATTCTGGAAATCACTCGAAGTCCGCACCGCGTTCGGCTTGCGGCATCCTCGATGCCCTTCAGAAAATTCCGCTCCGAATAGTTCTCGGAGTTGATCGAAGTGATGAGGATTCCGCCCGTTTTTAAGAGCGGCAGGATTGCCTCATGAAGCCTGGCCGTGTCTTTTTGGGTCGAGAATGTTCCGTTTTTGGATCTTGAGAATGAAGGCGGGTCACAGAGGATCGTATCGAATCGGGCTCCGCGCTTGGAAAATTTCGGGAGCCATTCAAACACATCGCCATAGATGAAATCGCCCGAGGAATCAGGAAGTCCTGCATGCTTCCAGTTTTCCTTTGCCCATTCGATCGTGGATTTCGAAAGATCAATGGTCGTGACCTGGCGTGCTCCCGCCGTTGCCGCTGCGACCGAGAGGCTTCCCGTGTAGGAAAACAGATTCAAAACTGTTTTTTTGTCTTGGGTGCCGATGAGCCATTTTCTCAGCGGTGCGTGATCCAAAAAGAGCCCTGGATGCTTGGTCGCGCTCATCTGAACAAGATAGGGCACACCCCATTCCCGAACCTCAAAACGACCATCCCTCGGAGTTCCAAGCAGCGGCACCGCTTCTGCCTCGGAGGCGACTTCGGAGCGATCCATGAGAACGGCGGCTTTGAATTCGCTCCCAAATTCAGTCTTCAGGAACTCGGCAACGGCCGAGAGGGTTGCGCTTGAAACCTTTTTCCACTGCGTGATCCAGAAGTGATCGCGGAATCGATCAATCGCGATCTCGCGCAAATCGGGATGGGCGCTTTCGCCCGGGCCGTAAAAAATTCGAAGAGCCTCGGTATCCTGAAACGCATGGACACTCTTTCGGTATTCGAGTGCGAATTGAAGATCTTTCATTCCTTGAGCTCCTTCCAGAAATCCGCAAGATCCTGAGCCAGTGGCGCAACAAAAGCGCCCTTCGGTGTTTCCAAAGCATGGGCATGCAGGCAAACCCGTGGTCCGGGCCCTCCTCCGTAGCCGCGATCTCCCAGCAGTGGAAATCCGGCCTCGGCGGCATGTTCCCGGATCTGATGAAATCGTCCCGTAAGCGGAGTGGCCTTTCCGTAAAAGGCGGATTCGGTTTTTTCAAGCACTTCAAAGAGGGTAAGTGATGGCTTTCCTTCAATCGGGGTTTTGATTTGAATCGCAGGCCGGGAGGGGGGCGGAGAGGCCAGGAAGTGATAGGTCTTTTTTACGGTGCGCTTCAGGAACCAGTCGTTTGCGATCCGGTGAAATTCCTTGGTCTTGGCGACCATCATGACTCCGCTGGTGAAACGATCAAGACGATGGACGATGAAGGGGGTGAGGGATCGGGAGCGCGCCAGGAATTCAGATACGACGAGATCCGTTGCTTCCGGTTTGCGCGCGGGGATGCTGAGCCAGCCCGCAGGCTTGTTGATCACGACAAAGTCGTCTGAGTCATGAATGATTTCAAGGCTTGGTTCCACAGCGCGTGGAAGCTTATCCTCATTGCTCTTACCCGTCAAATTCGCTAGGATTTCGACATGCTTCTTCTTTTGTTTTCGATCGTGATTGCGCTTTTGATGATTGTGCTTGGGATGCTCATCATGGGGGGCGCCGGACGCCATGTGAACATGGATCGCCTTCAGGTGTTCATTGCGGTCGCATCCGGCTTCATGATGGCAGTTCTCTTCATTGATCTTCTCCCGGAAAACCTGATCAAGTTTCCGTCAGGACCTAGGGCGTTCTTTGCTTGGTCCCTGCTTGGAATGGTCATCGTCATCGCATTTGAGCGCTACGGAGTGCCGAGGCTCAAGTTTGTGGAACATTTCTTCCACCCCGATGAAGAAACGCTTTCCCAAATCGAGACCCACGATGAGCAGGTCCATGATGATGGCACTCACGGAATGCACGGGCACTCCCATGACCATCATGATCATCACGACTTGAAAGAGGCGGCCCACTGCGACCATTCGCATGAGCATGCCCACCTTCACCGGCACACCCACATGGAAGTGCTCGGAACGGGCGAGGTTTGCTCCGCGATTGCCTGCTTCATGATTTGCTCGTTTTTTGATGGCATTGCGCTCTCTTCTGTTCAGGCAGTGGACCGGAAGCTTGGAGTGCTGATGGTGATTGGAGTGGTGCTGCATCTTTTGCCCGAAGGCGTGCTTTCGGGCGCCATGGCGCTTGCCGGGGGCGCAAGCCTGAGATCTGCGAAAAAAGTTCTGCTTTTCATCGGGGGAAGCTTCGTGGTGGGCTCGCTCATTCCGTTTTTCTTTACGGGTTTTGAGAACACCTTCCTTGCCATCTCAAGCGGGATCCTGATTTTCGTGACGCTCGTGCAGCTTCTGCCGACAGCGCTCAAGCTTCGCTTTGCGCCGGCATGGATTGCCCTCGGGGGACTGATCTATGTTGGCTCCCACTTTTTGATGGAGATGATGGGAGTGCACTTTTCATGAGTCGTTATTCCAGAAGTTTGGTGTGGCTTAGGCGCGATTATCGGCTTTCGGATCACCGGGCGCTATTTGAAGCCTGTGCGCATTCGGGCGAGGTGATCCCCGTTTTTGTGATCGATGAAGTGCTTTTGAAGGGGTTCAAAAATATCCGTCAGGTGCAGTTCATTCAGAGTGTACTTGATGATCTGGACACCCGCCTCCAGGAGCGTGGATCCAGACTTCTTGTGGTACGCGGAAACCCGGCACATGCGATTCCGGAACTCGCAGCCAAACTCAGAGTTCAGGCCGTGTTTTTGAATCATGATTATGAGCCGATGGCAAAACTTCGCGATGCCCATGTCGAGCGGGAGCTCAGGAAAACGGGCGTCGCCTTTCATTCCTTCAAGGATCAGGTGATCTTCGAGCGACGCGAGATCCTAAGCGGTGGTGGAAGCCCCTACAAGGTGTTCACGCCGTACTCGAGAGCCTGGCTCAAGGCCCTTGAGTCAAACCGTGCGGAGCATTTGAAGGAGTACCGGCCAGATCTGAAGAAACTTGTGAGCAAGGACCTGATCCGTGATCGGAACGCAAGGTTTTCAGAGCTTGGATTCCCGGAACTTGCGGGCGGAGTCCCAAGCGATGCACGGGCGGAAAGGAAGGTCGGCGAGGAAGAAGCGAAGGCGCTTCTGAAACGCTTTTCAAAGTCGATTGCCAGTTACAAAACCGATCGTGACTTTCCGGCAATCGAGGGCACAAGCCGGTTGTCCGTTCATTTCAGATTCGGGACGATTTCGCCAAGACAAGCAGTCCGGTTTTGCGCGGAACACATGTCCGAGGGTGCAAAGACCTGGCTCAATGAGCTGATCTGGCGCGAGTTTTACATGATGATCCTCGACCAGTATCCCCATGTCGAAAAGGGGGCATTCAAGCCGGAATATGATTCCTTGAAGTGGGAGTGGAACCGCGAACATTTCAAGGCCTGGTGCGAGGGCCGTACGGGGTTTCCGATTGTGGATGCAGCGATGAGGCAGCTCAATGAAACCGGATGGATGCACAACCGGCTTCGGATGATCGTCGCGATGTTTTTGACAAAAGACCTTCTCATTCACTGGCAGGAGGGAGAGAAGTATTTTGCGGAACAGCTTTTTGATCACGAGCTTTCGGCAAACAACGGCGGCTGGCAGTGGAGCGCATCCACCGGCTGCGATGCCCAGCCGTATTTCAGGGTCATGAATCCGGTGTCCCAGAGCGAGCGCTTTGACCCGAAAGGGGAGTTCATCAAAAAATGGGTTCCGGAGCTCAAGAACCTCGATGCAAAGCGAATCCATTGGCCCCATGAGGAAGGCGGGCTTTTCTCGAGTGGTACTCAAGGCTATGTGGAACCACTCGTGGACCATAAGGAACAGCGCCTGAAGGCGATCAAAATGTTCAAAAAAGATTAGCCAAAATCAATACTGAAATTGATATCCGCCGCGTTCGTGGTGGTTCCTTTGCTCAAAGTTTGATGGAAGTCATACACAAGACGTCCTGCACCTGCGCCCAATACAAGTGAGTTTTCCGGTTCCTGAGAGCGCAAAAGATTCTTCAGCAGTTCCAGGTTCAAACGGTTTTCTTCGACTCCGAATCCGGCCCAGTCCCTAAGGATGTTGGACGCGTACGATAGAAGTCCCAGATTCTTCGAGGCGCATGTCAAAGGGGTGGAACTCCGGCAGGATTGATTCAGCGGTCTTCAAAAGGAGCTCGTGGCCCGAAAGCAGATTGTCCATTCGTGCTTTTGA
>CANGWP010000017.1 GCA_947457605.1 Bdellovibrionales bacterium
AATATTTAACTTATGATTTCCAGACACCTCCCAAACCCGGGCAAGCGTTCTTTCTTCCTGTTCGGCCCCAGAATGACGGGCAAATCAACCTGGCTTAGCCATGAATTCGATAACGCCCTTCGGATTGACCTTCTGAATCAGGAAAACTACATCCGCTACCTCGCAAACCCAGGCCTTCTTGCGGGCGAAGCTGAATCCCATCTCAGACGAAACAGGAATGGCTGGATTCTGATTGATGAAATTCAACGGGTCCCTGATCTCCTCAACGAGGTCCACCGTCTGATTGAAGAACGGAAGATTCGATTCGGACTGAGCGGCTCGAGTGCGCGAAAATTAAAAAGAGGAGGCGCAAACCTGCTTGCCGGAAGAGCTACAGAGATGCGGATCTTTCCGTTCACGATTCCGGAACTGGATGCATCGCCCCCCCCCGCCTCCAAATCGAAATTTGACCTCGACTCGGCAATCCGTTGGGGAACACTTCCACCGGTCTGGACCTCAGAACCCTCAGAAAAAAGGGATATTCTTCGAAGTTATGCGTCGGTTTATCTGCGGGAAGAAATCCAGGCCGAAGGGTTGGTCCGGAATCTTCCGGCATTCTCCAAGGTTCTTCAACTTGCAGCGGAAAGCATTGCTCAAGAGGTGAACTACTCCACCCTCTCGCGGGAGATCGGAGTTGCCAGCAAAACCATCGCGAGTCACTTCTCGATCCTGGAAGACACACTGATCGGGTTCCACCTCCCTCCTTGGACCCGCTCGATTAGAAAAGAACTCGCGGGAAGTTCAAAGTTTTACCTTTTTGACAATGGGGTCACGAATGCACTTCGAGAGAATCTTACCGATGCGCCGGTGGGCGAGTCACTCGGTGCTCTTTTTGAACAATTTGTGATTCAACAAGTTCGCGCCATTTTGAGTTATCGCGGTTTTGAGGGATCGTTCTCATTCTGGCGGGCCCGCGGAGGTAACGAAGTGGATTTGATCATCGCTCGCGGGAGCAAGCCCCTGCTCGCGGTAGAAATCAAGAACACGAGCCGCCCATCCCGAATGGATTTCGCAGGACTCAGATCGTTTTCGGAAGAATACCCCAAGGTACCTTGCATTCTGGTGTCACGGCAACCCCGGGCCTCAAAAGACGACTCCTTCGAAAGTTACCCGGTTCTTGAGTTCTTGCGTGAGTTGCACTCAGGTTCCTTGATCGGGTAGCAACCCCATCGGGCGCTTTCGATGAACTATCGGCAAAAAGTGAGACGGACCACTCACCCCTTGGAAGGGCTACTTTACTCTGGAGTTTCCCAAAGACGCTCGGCGATCTTGCTTGGGGTTGCAAGGAGTACCATCGCGCGTAGATTTACATACCTTGGGAGCCGCTCACGAAAAGCCAATAAAAACCTTATGAATTACTACATAAAAAATCCTGCCATGGAGATTCAATTTGACGATCTTGAGACCCATGAACTCACCAAATGCAAGCCTCTGAGTGTCGCACTTGCGGCAGGGAGGAAAACCTGGTGCACGACCAAAACCCTCAAGGGACTTGTCGATCACCTCTCCATTTATGTGGCGTTTCACAAACAGAGACTTACGAAGTTCCGGCTGCCATCAACAGCGATCGAGGCCAGTTGGGGTCAATCAGGACACACAGCTCAAGCCGACTAAAAAAGCCATTACAAATCAAAAATGACACATCTTTCCCCCACTCCATCTTTTCCGTAGAATGGAAGGAGTGGAACCCGGGGTGCTTTTTCATTTTACTCGCAGGATTCTTACCCACTTATGGGTGATCCCGATCCTTCTTGCAGGCTGCTCGCTTGAGCAGAGAGATCCTTACGCGCGGGCGCCCAACACAACCCAGTCGACTCCAGCACCCGCGCCCACGCTTTCCTCGTTGTTCATCACGAACCCAACCCCGACAAATTCCACGACCTTTACTCTGGCATACGGTTCACAGAGTGGTCCTTTCACGAGCTATTGCATCCGTGAAAACAACCTATCATCCAGTGGCTGTACGTGGACCACGGGAAGCACCCTTCCGTCGACCTTTACCGTGGGGAGCACTGGCGGCTCGAAAACTTTGAGCATTTGGTTGAGAAATTCCACCGGAGCGACGAGCTCCAGGGTTACTTCAAATCCGGTCACTCTGGATACCATTGCCCCAGCAACCCCATCCGGGATCGTTCTTAAAGCTCCAGCAAGCTCGCCTGGCCTGTCAGCGACACCGACCTTCACCGTTTCTGGAGTCAATAGCGGGGACACTGTTTCAATTTACACGGGGAGTGGTTGCGAGCTTCCCACCCTAAAGGGTAGCGCAATAGCCGCGGGCTCAACCGTCGATGTCACAAGCTCAGCGCTCGATAACGGACTCCATTCTTTTTTTGCCAGAGCAAAGTATCCTGCCGGAAACCTTTCTGATTGCTCCACCTTCAGCGCAAGCTATCGGAAGGTCGCATCCGCTGCATCCCTCGCGCTCTCTCCAGCCTCTTCCTACAACTTCGGCAACGTCGCGGTGGGAGGTTCACAGAACCTCACACTCACCCTCACCAACTCCGGCGGTGTCAACGCAGGGTCCATCAGCCTGACCGGTCTGAGCGGCGTGTTTTTGACGAGCAGCAATACCTGCTCCGGCGACCTTACCCCAGGCGCAAGCTGCACCTACAACCTGAAATACGCTCCCGGCGCCGTCACGACTAGCCAGCAAACACTCACCATTGCCTACACAGATGAACTTTCGACAGCGGGAAGTATTTCGTTTGAGCTCACCGGAACCGGTACCTCAACCCCATTACTCTCTTTCAACGGAGCCACCGGAACTTCCGGCACCGTCGGAATGCCCTTGTCGGTCGCACCCACTTCGATTTTTGCAGGCAGCGGTGCCACTGTTTCAAACTGCGCGATCAAGTCCGGCACAACGGCCCTTCCCGCGGGACTCTCCGTGAACAACAACACCTGCACCATCACCGGAACTCCAAGCGCAGCATCAGCCCTGACGAAATACACCCTGACCTTGACTTCAAGTCTTTCGCAAAGCGTGGATGCGGATGTCAACTTGAGCGTGCTTGCACCCGCTGCGATCCTCACGCTCTCTCCGGCCTCTCCCTACAACTTCGGCAACGTCGCGGTGGGAGGTTCACAGAACCTCACACTCACCCTCACCAACTCCGGCATTGTCAACGCAAGGCCCATCGGCCTGACCGGTCTGAACGGCGTGTTTTCGACGAGCAGCACTACCTGCTCTGTTGAGAACCTTCCCCCAGGCGCAAGCTGCACCTACACCCTGAAATACGCTCCCGTTGCCGTTGAGACTAGCGAGCAAACACTCACCATCGGCTACACCAACGACTTTGGCACTTCCGGAAGCCTGAATTTTACGCTCACCGGAACCGGGGTCAATGATCGTCCCCAATCTATCGTCGCAGGGTTCAGTCACAGCTGCGCACGCTTCTTAAGCGGCCAAATCAAATGCTGGGGCAGCGCATTCGACCCGGACGTCTTTCAACCCACACTCATTCCCGGAATCAGCAATGCAACTCACATTGCGGCTGGGGCCGGTCAACATACCTGCGCAATTGTCACTGGCGGCGCTGTTCGCTGCTGGGGATCCGGGTCTTCTGGACAACTTGGAAATGGATCCGATACAGTCTTTTCAGCAACACCCGTTCCGGTACAACTCCAAGCAGGGGAATCCGCTATCGGCATCGCAGTGGGGGGGGCGCATTCCTGCGCGCTTCTCGCAGACCGAACTGTCAGATGCTGGGGAGCAAATAGCAATGGCCAACTTGGAAACGGGCAATCGGAGTCAGGACTTGAATCGCTCACTCCCGTCACGGTATTAAATTCCAGTGGCTCTGCTGCCTTATCCGGGGTGGGCTCTTTGTTTGCAGGGAAAAATCATACCTGCGCGATTTTAGAAAACAGCAAGGTCAGATGTTGGGGAGAGGGGACGTCCGGGCAATTAGGGAACCAACAGAACTCTGACAAAAATTTACCGGTTGCAGTGAATGCAGGCCCTTCCGGTGGAAGCAATCTTTCCGGAGTCCTTCAGCTTGCCTTGGGAGACGCGCATACCTGCGCACGCCTTACGAGTCAAATCATCTGCTGGGGATCGGGAGTTTTTGGCCAATTGGGGAACTCACAAAACAACACCTTTTCCCATCCGATCCTGCCATTCGACCTTTTGGGTCAAAAGCCAATCCAAATTTCGGCGGGCGCAAACCATACCTGTGCCATCGACATTGATAACAAGCCTTTTTGTTGGGGGAACAATGGCAAAGGCCAACTTGGAGTAAACGATGTAACGAACAGGAACTCGCCCACCCTGATTCCAAGTTTATCCGGGATCACTTCCATTGCGGGCGGCGAACAGCACACCTGCGCGCTTCTCACGAGTGGAGGTGCGAGATGCTGGGGATTCAATGCTTTAGGTCAACTTGGGAATGGATTAAATGCAAACTCCATGGTGCCGGTGCAGGTACTCGGGCTCCCGTGAGGTCAAAAAAAGCCCGTCTGCCAGGGGCAAACGGGCTTTTAGGAATTCTTTTTGAATGCTCTTACCAGCGATAGTGAGCAAACGCCTTGTTTGCTTCAGCCATGCGGTGCATGTCTTCACGCTTCTTGATCGCAGAACCGCGAAGGTTTGATGCATCGATGATCTCCATCGCGAGACGCTCTGCCATGGTTTGCTCACCACGACCGCGAGCGGATTCGATAAGCCAACGAGTCGCCAAAGACTGACGGCGGGCAGGCTTCACTTCGACTGGAACCTGATAGTTCGCTCCACCCACACGGCGGGACTTCACTTCAAGAAGTGGCTTGATGTTTTCAAGGCATTTTTTGAAGGACTTGATTCCGTCGTCCGAGGTCTTCTCGGTCACGATTTCCATCGCTGAGTAGAAAATCTTTTCTGCGATCCCACGCTTCCCATCATAGAGAAGAGCGTTGATGAACTTCGCCACCACAAGATCATTGTAAATTGGATCTGGATTGATTTCACGTTTTGCCGCTACCTTTTTACGTGCCATTTGCTTCTATCCTTTGATTATTTCGCTGGAGCTGCGCCGCCTGCTGCGGGCTTCTTCGCGCCGTACTTGGAACGGCTTTGTTTACGGTTTGCAACACCCTGAGTATCGAGGGTTCCGCGAACGGTGTGATACCGAACGCCTGGAAGATCCTTTACCCGGCCACCGCGGATCAATACGATCGAGTGTTCCTGAAGATTGTGTCCAACGCCTGGGATGTATGAAGTCACTTCAAATCCGTTGGTAAGACGTACCCGGCACACTTTGCGAAGTGCGGAATTGGGCTTCTTCGGAGTCGTGGTGTAAACACGGGTACAAACACCGCGTTTTTGCGGGCAAGACTCAAGAGCCGGTGAGCTCGTTTTCCAAATTTGTTTTTTACGGCCCGCGCGAACGAGCTGGTTAATTGTAGGCATTCCTACGAGTTCCTTTCATCGAAAATCCAAATACACATTTGTGTAGAACGACCATTGATAGATGAATCCCCCCGTTCCGGTCAAGGGGGAACTGCCACAATCTCAAGAAAAATGAGCCAAATGATTCCAGCTCTTAATGACCTCAGTTGACGCCAAAAAAAGGGGTTTGATAGGGTCAACAAAGGCTTTTTTGAGCCGATGTAGCTCAGTTGGTAGAGCAACGCTTTCGTAAAGCGTAGGTCGACGGTTCGAGTCCGCTCATCGGCTCCATTTTTGATCAATTCCAATCACTTACGTGAATTAACACAATCCCGTTTATTTTTGTCAACTTTTGTGTTAAAGTTCGGCCAAATGAAAGCCGCAACTCTTTTCTCCTTATCCCTCCTTCTTCTCCCCGCCCTCGTCCATGCAAAGCGGGCTCCCTACCACGGCAACTTCATCATCTGCACAAACGAAGAAAACACGGTAAAAATGACCGCTGATCTCTCGGATGGCAAAAACGAAGAGCGGGTCGCCACCTCCGTCGCCAAGGATCGAAAGCTGGTTTTCCCGGAGTTTCAGCGAGGAAAGCTCCTCTACGGCTTCAAGTTTTATCCTTCAAAGAAAATGCCGTTACTCGTGACCCGAAAAGGCGAACGCGATCCCGAAATCCGCCTTGTGCTCGATCCCGAGCAAAAAGAGTACGAAGTGCTCTACGACACCCGGGAACCCATGGTCTACAAAATGGTACGATTCAAGGCTCTTTTGACCCTAAAAACCCCGGGAATCAAGGATCGCCCCGTGAGCTGCACGGAAAGTCGCTGGGAAACCGATTGAGTGATATAAGGACCTCATGGCACGGGTAATGGTTCTGGAAGACGAAGTGGATGTGCGGGAACTCCTGATCCTCCACTTGAAGCGCGAAGGCTACGATGTGGTGGCTTATGAATCCGCGGACCATGCGCTCGATGGCTTTCCGTCCGGAAACTTCGATCTACTGATTATTGATTGGATGCTCCCGAAAATGTCGGGGCTTGATGTGTGCAAGCGAATCCGCACCGAACACCGCTCGCGCGTACCCGTCATGATTCTCACCGCTCGCGCCGACACCATGGACAAGGTCCTTGGGCTTGAAATCGGAGCGGACGATTACCTCACAAAACCTTTTGAAATCCGTGAATTCGTGGCCCGCGTTCGTGCCCTGCTCAGGCGCGCAACACCCGAGACTGAACCAAATCCCAAGGTTGGTCCCTTTGAACTGAACGAATCGTCGAAAAAAATCTTTCTCGATAAAAGAGAGCTTCAACTGACCCCGAATGAATTCAAGCTGCTCTCCACCCTGATCAAAAAGCCCGATACCACCTTTGAGCGAGGGGATCTCATTGCCCTCATTCAAGGTCCGGGAGTCGCGGTGGTGGATCGCACGATTGACACAACCGTTCTTGGTCTTCGAAAGAAACTCGGAGACCATGCGGACCGGATCGAAACAGTCCGGGGGTTTGGCTACCGATTGAAAGGACTCTAAAGCCATGGGCAACCTCGGAGGCACTGACAACATCGATGTCATTGCAGCATTAAAAAAGGCAGAAAAAATGCGAATCGAGTTCGTGGCAAACGTATCCCACGAGCTTCGCACCCCACTCACTAGCATCAAGGGGTATGCAGAAACCCTTCTTCAAGACATGGAAGAGGGCCGGGGCGCTGACCCGGATTTTCTGAAGATCATCCTGAAAAACTCAAACCGCCTTTTGGCACTCATCAATGATCTGCTCGATCTCTCCGCGATCGAATCGGGGGCGGACGAACTTCATCCCGCGACTCTTGATTTGCATGAAATCACTCAGCATGCGCTTCACGCACTCCAACTCAACGCCGAGAACAAACACTCGACCATCCTGACCGAGGTTCATACTCCGAATGTCTATGCGGATCCAAAGCGGGTGGAGCAAGTGATCACAAACCTGGTCGACAATGCCATCAAGTATTGTCCAACCGGCTCAACCGTCATGGTGAAATGGACCCTGGAACGGGACGATTTTGGAGAAGCCGTCTTTCTTCGGGTCATCGACAATGGCCCCGGAATTGCCGAAAAATACCTCGATCGCCTGTTTGAGCGTTTTTACCGACTCGACAAGGGCCGCTCGCGCGAAAGCGGTGGCACAGGGCTTGGTCTATCGATCGTAAAACACGTCATGCAACGTCATGACGGCAGCGTTACCGCAGAAAGCACTCTCGGTGCAGGTACGACCTTCATCTGTCGATTTCCTCTTCGTACTGCGCCATAAAGGCACAAAATCCCGATGCAGTATTGTTTCAGACCCCAAAGCGTGGCAAGCTCTCGCCATGCTTCTAGAGGTCAAATCCCTTGAAAAATCCTACACTCGTGGCGAAGAAACCGTTCACGCCCTAAGGGGCGTAAGCGTCGAAATTCCGGACGGACAGTTCGTTTCCATCATGGGCCCGAGCGGTTCTGGAAAGAGCACCCTGCTTCATTTGATGGGCGGACTGGATCTCCCAAGCAAAGGGGATGTGATCTTGCGCGGCGAGAACATCGCCCGCATGAATGACTCCGAACTTTCCTTGTTCCGCCGACAGAAGCTCGGCTTCATTTTTCAATTTTTCAATTTGCTCCCTACCTTGAGCGCACTTGAAAACGTCTGTCTTCCGAGGCTTCTCGGCAATGAATCCCTGAAAAAAATCGAACCCAAAGGGAAAGAACTCCTCTCCATGATGGGTCTCTCTAACCGCATGAACCACAAGCCTGACCAACTCTCCGGCGGTGAGATGCAGCGGGTGGCAATCGCACGCGCCCTCATCAGCGATCCCCTTTTGATTCTGGCCGATGAGCCCACGGGAAACCTCGACACAAAAACCGGCGAATCCATCCTCTCGCTCCTTCGGGACATGTCAAAATCCACCGGCAAAACGATCGTCATGGTGACCCATGATCCGAAAGCCGCATCCTACGGCAACCGTCTTTTGAAGCTTAGGGACGGAGTCCTCGAATCGGATGAGACTCTATAACCTTTTTCGCTACATCGGCGTTCGTCACCTCTCGTCCCGTCCCTCGCGTGGCATTCTGACCACGCTTGGGGTTGCCTTCGGAATCTCACTTTATGTCGCGATCTCGATCATCAATCATTCCACCCGGAACTCGATGAAGGAGAGCATCGAAGCCGTATCCGGAAAAGCGCGCCTCAGCGTATCGGCAGGCGTTGCGGGGTTCCCGGAATCCAAGCTTGAGGAAATTCGTACCACCCCGGGAGTCAAGAGCGCAGTTCCGCTGATCGAGGCTCGGGCGTTTTTCGAGGGAGCCACCGAATCCGTGGACGGACTTCAGGTCATGGGGGTCGATCTTCTGCAGGAAACCTCGGTTCGAACCTACAGGGCGACCGACCAGAAAATCATCGACGACCCCCTCACCTTTCTCAATCAACCCGACAGCATCATCCTGACCGTGGCCTTGGCAAAGAAGCGTGGTCTTGCAATCGACTCGAAAATCAGCCTTTCAACCGCACTCGGAGTAAAAACTTTCACCGTTCGCGGCCTTCTTGAACCCGAGGGCGCAGCGCGAGCTTACGGCGGCTCACTTGCGATCATGGACATTGACGGAGCCCGAGTGAGCTTCGGGAAGGAAAACAAACTTGATCGTGTCGACATTGTTCCGACCGATGATTCCGAAGTTCCCGCACTTCAAAACAGGCTTCGTGAAAAAATGGGCCCGGGTTATTCGGTCGAGCGCCCCGAATCGCAAAACGAGCAAATGGACAAACTGCTCGACTCCTATCAGATCATCCTTACCTTTTTCAGCTCCCTTGCCCTGCTCGTCGGATTGTTTTTGGTCATGAATTCGATCTCGGTTTCGATTGCCGAACGCCGCCGCGAGATTGGGACACTGCGGGCTCTGGGCGCAACCCGCTTTTCGATGATCGCCCTGTTTGTAACCGAAGTTTTCGGAATCGGCCTGATCGGTTCCGCCCTGGGCGCCCTTCTCGGACGATTTCTTGCGATCCGCCTCTCCACCCAGGTCACTCAATCCGTCGCAGCCCAGCTTCAAATGCGGATCGACATCGCGCACCTTGAGTTCACACGCGAGAACATCATTTTTACTCTCGTCGCCGGCACTCTTTCTGCGGTTTTTGCGGCCCTCCTTCCGGCGCTCAAGTCAGCGCAGATTCATCCGCTCGAATCCATGCGCCGCCACAGCGAATCCCGATCTCCGGAAGAGGAAAACCGTTCACGACTCATGATCATCGCGGGATTTTTGCTCCTTGTTTTCATGACCTGCTCGATGGTTTTCCAATGGAGCAAGATCTGGATCGGGATCGACATCGTCTCCAAAGGGTCCTCGGTACTGGGTGCGGCACTCTTTGGTCCCTTCCTCGTGTTTCTGTTCTTGAAGGCGTTTCGCAGGATCACCCGACGCCTTCCTTTTCCGATCCTCCGAATCTCTCAGGGAAACCTCATGCGCTCCCGAAAACGGACCACTGCAAACGTGATGGCGCTCATGGTGGGACTGTTCCTCGTGATGCTGATTTCCTGTGTACGTTCGAGCTTCCACGACACGCTCACCAACTGGCTGGATCGGATCTTTGTGGCTGACATCATGGTGGGATCAAACGGTCGTTTCATCAACGCAGACGTACAACCCATCAAGGATTCCATTCTTCCCGAGCTTCTTAAGATCAAAGGAATCCGCTCGATCGGGGAGGGCCGCGGGGCCGGCTCACGGATTGTCCCGTTCCAGTTCAAAGGCGCAAAGCTCGCGATCAAGGCTCTCGATCATTACGCAGAATTTTATGAGTATCGGAATTTTCCGGTGATTGACGGAGATAGGATCACCACGGCACGAAGGCTGTTTGAAAGTCCGGAACCCTCCTTGCTTGCCACCCGGAGTTTTTTGGATCGCGCGGGCAAGAAGGTCGGTGAGCTCGTGGATCTTGAAACTCCGTCCGGCGCGATTCCCTTTCGGATTCTTGGCAAAATCGTGGATTATGCCTCAAGCCAGGGCGTGATCTATTTGAACCGTGCGGTCTATGCAAAATACTGGAACGACCATTTGGTCACGGTTTTCGTATTTAGTCTGGAAAGCGGTGCGCGCTTTGAGGACGTAAAGGCATCGATAGACCGGGAGCTTGGCCGAAAATGGAATCTGGTTACGATTTCAAGCCGCGAATTCAAAGAGCAGATGCAAAGTGCCATCGAACGCTCCTTTGCCTACACCCGGGCAATCGAGTGGATTGCATTGCTTGTAGGACTCTTGGGTTTGCTCAATACCCTGCTCATCAGCGTGATGGAACGCACCCGTGAAATCGGAATGCTTCGTGCCATAGGAAGCACAAGACTTCAGGTCTCGAAAATGATCTTCTTTGAAGCAATCCTCCAGGGTTTTTTTGGAGCCGTGGTTGCAATTGCGCTTGGATCCTACGTCGGAAAACTCTTTGTGGAATACACCTTGTCCACCACTCTGGGATGGGAGATCGATTATCACTTCCCGAAAGAGGCCATCTTGAATACGATTTTGATCGGTGTCGCGGTTGCGGGAGTGGCGGGATTCCTCCCGGCCCGGCGAGCGGCCCAATTGCAAATTACGGAGGCACTTGATTATGAATAAAATCCTTACCCTTACCGCACTCTTCCTGATTCCAAACCTCGCCCACGCACTTACCGGTCTAGAGATCATGACCCGGAACGAAGAGGCCCGAAAGGTAAACGAATTCGAATCGCGCGCCAAACTCACGACCGGAAACAGCAAGAACCCTTCTTCCAAAATCAAGGAATTCAGCTTCTGGAGAAAAGTCCAGGCGGATGGAGTCCACAACAGCACCTTCACCCGCTTTCATGCGCCCGCCGAGGTCCGCAATGAAGGGATTCTGATCGTGGAGAACGGAAGCGGAAAGAACGACGTGCTTTTGTATTTGCCTGCCTATAAGAAAATCAGGCGTGTGGAGAGCCAGCAGCAGAGCGGAAGTTTCATGGGTTCCGTGTTCAGCTATTCCGACATTGCGACTCCGCATGTGGATGAATACCGTTACACGGTCCTGAAGGAGGAGACCTGCCCCACCAAGGAGGCCGCCGCAATCAAGTGTCATGTGGTAGAAGCCGCTCCTGCAAACGACGATGTCAAAGAACGCACCGGTTATACCAAGTCGGTAGCCTGGGTGCGACAGGACAATTTCATGGTCGTGAAGGGCGAGTACTACAATCTCGAAGGCGCCCTCTTCAAGCGGCTTGAAGCAAACGAGATCAAGCTCGTCGACCCGAAGGGACGCAAGTGGCTTTCTCATTTGGTTTTCATCGCGAATCTGAAGACCGGAGACTTCACCCGGCTTGAATTCTCGAAGGTCAAGGTGAACGGTGGAATCCCTGATGCGATCTTCACTCAGCAAAACCTGCAAAAGGTGAACTGATGCAAAGGCGCCGGGCCTCGGAGCGCGCATGATACGCTACGGATTGCATTTCGCAATTTGCTCGATTTTTGCGATCAACGCTACCGCCTTTTCAAAAACCCGCTCACGCGACATCCTGATCGGAAACGGAAACACGAACCTGAGTGGTCGGATTTACACTGATCAATATCTTTTTTTGCGGGGGCCAAGCGAGGGGACCCTGGAGCAATCCTCCTTCTCGGCGTGGCTTGATTTCGACACCCATTCCGAGTCCGGACTTGGTCTGCGGGCGATCGGCCAGTTCGATGCATTTTATCGCTCGGTCCTGAACCCCATCGAACCGTCCTTCAATGCCCAACTTCGGGAGGGATACGTCTCTTTTCTTGGCACCGGTACCGAGATCAAGATTGGCCAGCAAATCATTCCTTGGGGAAAGTCCGATGGAGTGAACCCGACGGATTATTTCACGGCCAAAGATTATACCCTTCTCAATCCGGATGACGAAGTTAGGCGCAGGGGAGCGCTTGCCGCCAACATCAGCTTTACTCCAAAACAAGGAACATCTCCCGTTACCTTCCAGTTCGTGGCTCAGGCGAATTATCCCCAGACTAAACTCCTGATTCCGGCAGGGAGCATTCCAGCTGGAATTTCCTTTCAACGCTATCCCGATGCTCCGGTCCCGTTTCAGATGAGTAGTTTTGAATTCGGGGGGAGGATCTCTTTTCAAAAACCTGATTTTGATTTCTCGATTTCCGCATTTTCCGGCTATACCCACTTTCCCCAATACATTGTGGATTCGGCAAGTCTAAGTGTGCGACCGATCACACCTGCAGAGACTGCCGTTGGAGGCGACGCCTCATTTACCCTCGATTCCTACATCCTTCGTCTCGAAAGTGCACTTCACATGCCCGAAAACGGACGCGATACCGATCCGCTCGCGGGCCTCGTCCAGCCCTGGCATTGGGACTCGGTCGTAGGAGTCGAGCGTCCGATCGGAGATGATTTCCGCGCCCAGTTTCAGTTTCTTTATCGCTGGTATGTCTATTACCGGAATCCCACCATTGCGACTCCGAACCCGACACTGAATCAACTCATTCTGGGAGTTGCGAATGCGAACGCACTCATCTTAAATTATCAACGCCAGGGGAATCCGGGCGCAACATTCCGAATCGGCTATTCAAGCGAACAATCGGACTTTTCTGCGGACGTGTTCCTGATCGGGTACTTTTCCCAGGGCCAGGACTATCTTCTTCGCCCTCAAATCGGATACACGCCCATTTCGAATTTGAAATTCACGCTCGGAGCCGATGTCTATGGAGGAGATGAAAACCGACCCCTTGGAGCGCTGCGGGACCGAAGCCACGCTTTTTTTGAGGGACGATATTTGTTTTGAAAAAGTCTCAGGAATCAAGCTCTCGCGTCGGTGCAACACTGGGCGTAATGGCTTTTGGTTTTGCAAGATCCAGGGTTTTCTTGGTGTAAGCTGAGATCAAATCCACCCCTTCCAAGACCAGATCGAAGGCATCCGCCGTTTCACGAGCCATTCCCGCAAGGGATTGACTTTCCAGATTGTGAATCATCTGCCGGTACCACCCAAGCAGACACTCAAGCTCGGGTTCCACCTGGGTTACGCGTTCGATCAGGCCCTCGATCTCAAGAAGCTTTTTACCGGCTTCCTCGATCTCAGTGCGGTCTTCCACGCTCATCAGGTATCCGGCCTTCATGTTCTTCGCCTGTTTCTCGAGCGCGATCGCAGTTGATCTACCCTGGGATCCGAGCTGTTCGATCACAATCACGGATTCATTCAGTGCTCGAATCCTACGAACCAGCGCTGGAGAAAGAGTCAGCTTTGCCACCTCCTCCTCAACTCCGGGAAGCCATCCGCAGAACCAACCCCGCGCAATCTGGCCGCGCACGCGATAGATCCACGACTCAAATTCCTGCACCACTCCGGCAACGCGCTCGTAGCTTACTCCACCCCCTTCATTGGAAGGCCGGATCCGCGACTTGAAAATCTGAATCTCCTGAAGGGAGGCGCTCAGCGAGAGATTCTCGAAATGCCCATGAATCGTAAGGCTGTTTTTGTGAAACCACTCACTTTGGAAGTAAGACCAGGCCGCATAGGCAATCTCCGGCTTCCACTCTTCCCTCGAAGAAATTGCGATGTGCCCATTTCCATAAGGACCTCGCTCGGTCCACTTCAAGGAGAACTCCCGGGAGCCAGCGGGGGCGGCGTAAAAAATCCGCAAATTCAAAAGGGAAGCAAGATCCACGATCGGGTGCTCGCCCGAAACAAGCCAACCGCAATTCGAGAAGATCGAAATCATGGAGTCAAAGTGTATGCCACCACGCAAATCAACGACCCTTGAATTGGCAGCAATTTCAAAACCAGGCCGATCCCCCACAAGAACGATTCCCTGATCCGGATGCCGGCGAAGAACCATTTCGATCCACTCCGCGATTCGTTCAGAAATGCTATCGGCATGCACGGCGATCCATTTCAAACCCTTCGGACGATCGAGCCACGCCGGCGGAAGCGCCGGGTTCACGGCTTTGAAAAAAAATTTCGAGCTTACTGAATTCATCGCGGATTCCGGTGCCGCATCCCCCGAATGAATCTGAAGAGCGGTCAGAAGCTGGGTTGTGATCAAGTCGGTTTGGTGAATGTCCTGCTCCACATTCCTGGCAGTCCAGGCTTTCCGATACATCGACCAGCCATCAAAAGAGTGGATCGAGAGATCCTCTGCCAAATGGTCACCAAGTTTCACAGCAGCCGGAATCAGGGACGTGAGAATCGAAGCGACTCGACTGCGTTTCGGATCCCCGGTCCAATTGGCAAGAATGTCGTAGTTCCGGAGGATCACTTGGTCGATCCAAAGAGCGACTTTTACCACCGGATCTTCGCCCTTCTGGAATTTCGGAGTTTCAAGGACCGAATCAATCCACTCGACTCGCTTGAAAGGATCAGAGTTCCCTCGGCGGGATGCCACATGAATGGAAACTTCAGGATAAAGATGCTTGACCGCCTTCAAGGCCATGAGAGAGCGAAAGACCTCGTCCACGCCACCCATTTGAACAATGAGAAGGGACAACTTCTTCCGACCCGAGGTCTGAAGGGAGGATCCGGACCGGGAATCTGTCCGGGGCTCACTCATGACTTGCTCCCGGAGGATTTCTCAGGAGCCGCGGCCACAGCGAGCTCCTCCTCGGTGAGAATCTCAAGCGCAAGCTCCTCGATCAGCTTCGAAATGTTCTTGGACCCTTGTTCAGGATTTTCAATCAGTTTTCCTTGCAAAAGCCGGATATCTGCTACCATCTGTCCTCCATGACAGCCTTAGTGTTTCAGGATTCCGCTTCGATCCTGCTCATGAGATCGCGCGCGCCCTGGTGATCACCTTTGATCTGCAAAATCCTTCTTGCTGTGATCGAAGCTTCTTTTTTCTTCCCCACATGAAACTGAAGTCCGGCAAGACTGTAGAGCAGGCTCGGACTGACAGGCGCCACTTCCACATAATTGGAAAGCATCTTTTCAGCGGTTGAATACTTTTTGATCTCGTAGGCGCACTTCACCAGATGAAAAATCGCGGTCGAATTGCGCAAATTCTTTTCAAGAGAACGTGCGAAGGCCTCGTGAGCGGATTCCTTATCCCCTTCCGACACATGACAAAGACCAAGCCCAACCCACGCCTTGTCGTTTGCGGGATTGGATGCGATCGAATCCTGATAGCAGCGTTTTGCTTCGGGAATCTGGCCTTGTTCCAGATACAGTGAACCAAGGTTAGACTGAACTTCATCGCTCGCAGGACTAAGCTCAAGGGCCTTCTTGTAGGAGCGTTCCGCCTCCGGGTTTTGTCCGAGGCGAGCCATGCAATTTCCGATGGTCTTGTGATATTCCGCCTTTTCCTGGGCAGAAAGTTCAAGAGCACGAAGAGCACGGGAGAGAACCTGGGATGCGTCCTGATCCTGTCCTTGCTGAATCAAAAGCTGGGAGAGAATCTGATATCCTTTTTTGTTCGGCGCAAATGCAACCGAGTCACGGGCAAACTGGATTGCTTGCTCGATCAAACCTTCACGATCGGAACAAGCTGCAAGTCCTGCGTAAGCGATCTCGCTCGACTCTCCGGATTTCAGGATCGCGCGATAAATATTGCGGGCAAGATTGATTTCTCCTGCCGACAGAAGAAGATCCGCATTCTCTGACAGATACGGGATGTCGTCCTTTTCCGCCTTGAAGGACGGAGCAGGAGCTTCATCGCGGGGTTTTGCCGGGGCTTCCGCGGTGCTCGCCGATTCTTGAGTCTTGGCCCGGGCAGCAGGAAACGGGGGTGGCAGGATCGCCTTCGAGGCGCCGGAGGAGTCTGACCTTACTAGCGGGTGCTTGATTTGAACCAGATAGTGTTCGTATCGGCCTTCCTCATCATTGTCCCGAAGGTGCACCGCGACTTCCTCGAGTGAACTCACAGGGAAAAAACGGGTGTTTTCAGAAGATGGGGAATTGGTGACCGGGTCAAAATTTTCAAACATCATGTTTCTCGTCTCATTTATACAGTTTTATCAATCTCATCGCCCACGGGGCCCTGAGACTGGCTTTTAAACTTCGACATCGCCTCTTTTTCCTTGAGGCTTTTCAGGATCTGAGCCCGAAGCTCTGATCCCGTAGTCTGAATGTATAAAAAAAGTGACTGGTCCGTCAATTGAATCTCTTTAATTAAATTCAAAGCACCTTCGATTTGTGCCTTGAAGGCAGGATTGGACTGCAAGCCCTGAGCCTCTTCAGGGGTAAGCTCCTTCCGGGCGGCCTCGATTTCGCGATCAAGTACCTGCATGAGCTTTAGATTCTGCTCCCGGGTATCGCTGAGCTCATCAATCAGGTCGATCTTCATATCCATCGACGCCTCATCGGAAAGGAGAGCCGCCTTGTATTCGAGGGACTTCTTTAAAAACCCCTGCAGAAGGCGGTTCTTTTCTTCAAAAAGCGTCTGAATTCTCATGTTCCCGCCTTGTTGGTTTTGAGTTGCTCGATCGCACCCTTCCAGCCATCCAGAAGATTCTCGAGGAGCTTCCTGGCGGCATCAAAACGGGTAGGGTCGTTGTTCAAATTTCCCTGGATGATCTGCTCCACCATGAAGGCATAGAGCCTCTCCAGATTCTTCGCGATGTCCCCACCCACCTTGAAGTCCAGTGAATTTGAAAGCTCATTGATGATGTCATGGGCTTTGCCCACAGCAACGCCCTTCCCCGCCAGATCCTTGGTCTGACAACATTCTGACGCTTTTCTGAGCTGCTTGATGGCCCCTTCGTAGAGCATGATCAGAATCTGCTCACGGGATGCGGTGGTCACTGCGGTTTGCCGATAGGCGTTCATTTTGGACATCTACATTATCCTCCTAATAATTGTGCGATCGGGTTGCCCCCGCCTCCACCCCCGAGAGTGGAAGAAAGGTAATTTTGTTGCCTTTGCATATCCGAAAGTGAACTCTGCAAACGACTGAACTGGGCGGTAAGCGCCTCCGTTTTTTTCTCGATGCTACGGGTTTTGTTCGCAATGTTTTCGTCGATCTGACGAATGCGCATCTGGATTCCCTTTTCACGCGCCATCATTACGCCATCCCCTTCGGAATAGCCGTCCATGACCGTTTTCAGCTGACTGATGAACCCACGCTCTCCCGAGATCGCCTCCGCAACCCCCTCGAAATCCTTTTCGAGTGCTTTTTCAAACTTTTCTTCCTTGAGGCTGATCGCACCCTTTTTATCAAACTC
The DNA here is from genome assembly GCA_947457605.1 of Bdellovibrionales bacterium. Taxonomy (GTDB): domain Bacteria; phylum Bdellovibrionota; class UBA1018; order UBA1018; family CAIMNF01; genus CAIMNF01. The sequence continues at coordinate 17,554 of CANGWP010000017.1, forward strand.
GATTCCAAGATCGCTGAGGTGATAAATCTTGAAGGAATTCTCATCTGTGACATGGGCTCCGAAGCCCTCATGCATCAGGTTTCGAAGCCGGAATTCGATGTTCTGAAGACTCGTGTCTCCGGCGAAAGTGCTTTTGGTATCTGAGCTTTCATTCACCTGATTCTGCTTGTTGATGAAATCAAGAACCCCGTTCATCCCCTCGATCACCTTTTTCACCTTTTCGGTGACCTTGGGATAATCGGCCTTTACATTCATCGTGAACTTCTGACCGGGCTTTGCCTGCTTGAGTTGAACTCCAACACCCTGAAGGAAGTCGGGAATTTCATTGCCGGGAAGCTCTACTTCGAAACCATCGACACTGAGGAGCGCATTTTTCGCGCCCTTGTCACTCTCGATATAAAATTCTTCCTGTCCATCGACGAAATAAAGCTGAGGGAATTTCACCTCGTTCTCGGTACCGTCTTTTTTCGCGGTCATGACCAGTCGGTAGGGTTTCTCGGAGTCCGTCACGTCCTTAAGAACGGTCGCCTTCACCGCTCCTTCCGCCATCGAATTGATCTTGTTTGCGACTCCGTAAAGAGATGCATCCTGATCGGTAACATAAATCTGCTGTTTTGAGCCGTCAGGGAGCTCGAAATTCACGTATCCAACCCCGAGCACTTTCTTGTTCGGATCACTGAATCCATTTGAGATCATCGAGGATCTCTCGGCGAGTTCCTTGATCTCGACATCCCAGCTCCCGACATTGGCCTTTTCCTTGTCGAGGCTGACACTCATGAACTGGGCGCCATCGCCGAGTTCAGCCTTCAATTCCTTGAATTTGTTGAAGCCCACCATCGAGGCGAGCGAGGTGCGGAGACCATTGAATTTGGTTTTGAATTCACCAAACAGCTTGAGCTTTGCACCCTCGCTTTCCTTACGTTTCTCCATCGCCTTGATCGGTTGCTTTTCAGCTTCGATGATGGCGTTCAGAGCGTTTTTAAATTGACCGCCCCCCATGGGGTCGAAACGTAAGCCCACCGCGTGAAGTCCTCCTTGACCTCTTCTGATATTTTCAGTTTTTTCCGGCTAATTTCCAAGGAAATAGCGTCGGGTGATCAATTCTTTTCCCCCACCTACGGCAGAATCGTACACGAGATATTGACGGTGCACCGGCGGATAGCCCATGTTCCAATAAAACCCTCCCCAATCGTCAAGATCGTGACAATGCCCCATCACGACGAAGTCGGCCCCCAGTGCGCGCCTCTTCTCGGCATCAGCATGAAAAAGGGCACGCAAACGATTGCGCCGCTCCTCAGGCCAGGACTCCGGAAGTTGTGCGGTCTTTTGGGAATGATCACGGGATAGAAGTCGGGCAATCCCTGCAATGATGCTTCCGGGAAGATTCCCGGCTGCAAAGCGAACGGGGGTGGATCGAAAAATACGCCTCATCATGAAATAGGCATGATCCTCGGGATCCACTAGATCGCCATGAACCACCTCGAGGATTTTTGAGCCACCGGCTGAATCGCTTACGGGAACGCGGATTGATTCCTGGGCAATGATCACTCCGCCCGGCAAAAGCCCTGAGAGATGAAAGTCATGATTGCCCTCGATATAATAAATCGAGACTCCGCGCTGAAGCAGCGCACTCAGAGCATCGGCAAAGGGCTTTGCTTTTTGTATAAAATAGGCTGAATTTCCGACCAAAATCTCGAAAATATCCCCCGCAAGAACCAATGCGTCCCGATTTCCCTCGATGTCATTCATTGCTTGCAGGAAAGATCGCCCGAGAGGCTCATCCAAAGCCATCAGGTGAAGATCCGAAAAAATGTGCACTCTTTGAAAAGGCTGCATGAACTCTGCTGAGCTTAGCCTAGTTCAGCTGCCAGCGAAAGGCGACTCAGACCTTGCGGTCGAGAAGTCGGCCGGACCGGGCTCCCGAACTCGCAGCTTCACGGAGTTTTAGGAACTCTTCACCCGAAACCGAACGAAGAACCCCGCCCGAAGCATCCTTCAAGACCACCCGAAGCCCCGGCCCCGCTCCCTCGGCACTAGCGGAGATTCCATTGCTTGAGTTCAGCTTGTCATCCGCAAAGTCACCCACTGCGGCCTCGACGGCCTCCAGACTCGCCTCAAACTCTTCGTCTTTTTCCGGTTCTTTTTTCTTATGCCGCTCGAACGCGTTTTGCCCGGCTCCGCCTTGTTTGTCGGTGCCGGTTTCGCTGATTTTTCCAAAAAGCGGATTGATGCTGGAGTAAGAATTGATCTTCATAATGACTCCCAACTCCTTATCGTCATTCAGGAAATCCGGATTAAATTTATTTTATTGAGTCAAAACAAGCATTTTGCTCTATTGAATACTTGACAAATTACATAAATTTTATGTAAAATCTCGTCGAATTTCGGGAGAACTGAATTATGAAGTTTAAGTTTTTGATGACCCTGGGCCTTTTGCTGACCTCACTCACCGGCTGTTCGGAGGGTACTTATGCTCCGACAGCAATGAACCCTCAAATGAGTGCTTGGGGCCCGAACGGCTTTCAAACCGGATTTAACAACGGATTTAACAACGGATTCAATAATAACGGATTTAACAACGGCTTCAATAATGGCTTCAACAATGGGATGTTTCAGAACCCTTGCGGGGTCGGAATGACCCAGATGTACTACAACCCCTACATCTACAATCCTTGCCAGTTCTCACAGGCCCAGTTGCAAATGAATGCCCAGCTCATGTGGAACTGGAACTACCGCATGAATTCAAATTTTTATTATCCAATGAACCCTGGAAGCAACTGCATGTTCCAGCGGTATCCCACCTACACCCCAAGCCGGTGTGCTTGCGTACGCGCTCCTTGTGACTGCGATGCCATCATTCGTCACCATCGCAGAGCCTACAGGCGCACTCGTTACACTCACACGTCCACAACCACCACCCGGACTACCTGCACCACCTGCACAACAAGTTCTTCCGGTTCGGGGAACAGCAACAACAATGACAACTCGAGGAATGATGACACCCGGAATGATCGTGACGATCAGAATTCAAACACCGACGTGAATTCAATTCGCGTGACCTCAACGAAGATTGACGGCGCGATGGCAGAGGAAGTCTGGAAGCGTATGGCATTCAAGGCGACAAGTCCTGTCGACAAGGATGGCAAAGTGGAAGACGACGGAATTGAAATCAAAACCGGAAAAAGCCTGACCTGCACTCGCGTGAAAAAAGACAACCTGATCACCTGCGAATTTGAAATCAGCTCAAAAAAGCGGGATGCCGGCGATGACAAAGGCGGCGTGATCCTTGAAAACGGCAAGGTGAGCGAATACGCGGATGCTGAAATTCCAAACGGAAATCCGATTCCTGCCGATCTTCACGGAGATTTGATCCACATCCTGAAGCGGAATGGGAATGTCGCCCAGTTCCTGATGAAGGGTTCTGCGAATGAAAAAGTAAGCGGAAACTCACCTTCCTTCAAAAAACTCTTTGAAGCGCTCTCTGCGTTCGGAACCACTACCGATGGCAACGGCGTAACGGTTGCGACCGGCAAAGAGATCAAATGCTCCTTTGATTCAAAAGTCAAAGACGATGCATATACCTGCGAAGTTCGATTCTTGAGCGCGACCGGCTCTCCCCTTGCGGTAAGCGACTGGGAAAGAGAAGAATACAAGATCGCAGACTAAGCCTCTTTTATCTCGATTTCCAACGACGATGGCTCCACAACCAGTCTTGTGGGGCCATCTTTATTTGTGCCTCTAGTCTTTTTGAGTAATTGAGAATCAAGGCAAGCGCCCGAGCGGCATCGGCTTCTGAAATTTTGTGAGACTTAGAAATCCTTGCAATCTGGGCGCGATCCGAATCCGTGAATCCACCCAGCGGAGGATCAAAGGAAAGAACTTCCACACCCCATTCAAACCGGGAGCGCCCAGTGCGTCTCATCCAACCCCAAATCGGAGTGAGATTCTCCTGCACTGTAAGAATCCCCGGGCCAGGCACGACATAGGTCTTTTGATTCAAAAAAAACACCTCAAAAGCCTTGTCATAATCATGGGGCGCCTGATCCGACAAAAGGCCCAGAAGATACGGCCGCCCATGATCCTCGCGAATGGCGCGTCTCACCGACTTCATCGGGATCATTCGAATCCCGAAGCGCTGCCGTGAGACCACGACCGCTTGGTTCATCGACGGATTCGAGAGCGGCTTGAAGACTCCAAAACAAAGATGCTTGAACTCAAGACTCAAGGACTGGGCCAAAAGCTCCCAGTTTGCGAGGTGACTTGAAATTCCAGCCACATTGACCTGCTTTTCCCAAAGCTCCCGGGCCACTTCGGGATTCTTGAAATGGATTCGCTCACGCAGCTCCTGCTCGCTGATTGCGAAGGTCTTGATGGTTTCAATGAGAATGTCCGTAAAGTTCCGGAAGAATTGTTTTTCAATCCTGAGGCGCTCGGCCTCGGACTTTTCCGGAAAGGAGCGGGCGAGATTCTCGCGGACCACTTTTTTCCGGTATCCGATTCCATAGTAAAGAAGAAGGAAGCCGCAATCGGAAATCAGATGAAGCACCGGAAAGGGAAGCCTGGAGAATAGGCCGATGAGCACCTTCATGACCGGGCCATTCCGCCAGGGCAGAACCCGGGCCTGGGTCCGATCTTCGGAAAGGTCCGGCAGACTTCTGGTCGTTTTTCATAGACTGTGCATAGCCGACTCTTCTCCTCCAGAAAAATACAATCCCGCC
>CANGWP010000018.1 GCA_947457605.1 Bdellovibrionales bacterium
CAGGACAACGACTGGTGGACGCATGCCATGAGGCGGGAATCAGGGTGACAGCCACTCCCTTTCCGAACTCCATTGCGCTCGCAATTGCTCTTTCCGGATTTGATCATCGGAGCTTCCATTTTGCCGGATTTATCCCGGCCCAAGCCGAGGAACGAAAGCGAAGTCTCGATCAACTTCATGCCACGCAGAGGTGCACCCTCGTTTTGATGGACACTCCATACCGGATGAAGGCTCTTCTTCAGGCTGTCGGAGAGTCCGCCTTCAAAAACAGAAAAGTCTTTCTTGCGACCGGCCTCAACTCTCCGGGTGAACAACTCCTCCGTGGTAAAGTGAAGGATGTTCTGACTTCCCTTCAGGGTCTTGAAAAAGCGGAGTTCGTGCTGGTAGTGGAAGGGGCTATTTCCCGGTAAATTGGGGGTGTTGTCTGATCTTTTGCTCGAATTCGGCAATCTCAATTGCCGATAAATTCGTAGGATGTTTCGCGCTGCTACGCTCCCAGCGTTCAAACCACGACGTTCCGAGAAGCTGTACCCCGGAATCCGAAGAGGGCTTTCTGGCAAGGGCAACCGTGGTTTCGGACTTCGGCCCGGACGGCGCACCGACACCGACATAAAATCCCTCCGAAAGCAGCAATGCTCGAACCAATGTGGAGACCGAATAGGTCATAAGCATGGAGTTCTGATCCTTGAGCGCCCGACGGATCCTTTTGAAACAATCCGCGGTCCACAGCGGAACATCGACTTTCGGCGAAAATGGATCAAAGAAAACGAGGTCAGGGCTGGTAGCGCCATCCATTTGGTTCAGGAAATCCCCATGGAAAAGCCGCCACTGAATTCCACGCTCCGGAGACGTCCATTCACCCTCTTTCAAGAGAGCATTGGGTGCCGGGCTTCGAAGGTGCTTGAAGAGATGATTGTTCTTGAGGGCAAGCCTCAGAGGATCAAGATCAATTTCAAAGCTCTCAATTCGGATTTTTTTCGGGAGCTCGAGATTTTTGTGCGCCTCGACCACAGCCATGGCATTGGATGCGGCACCAAGTCCCACATCCCAGATCACGATCTCATCCTGAACCTTGAGTCGGTCCGGAATTCGGGAGGGCTCGAGATAAAGCTTCCGAGCCTCCACCTCGGGAGGATTAACCGAGTGCATGATTTCACCGGAACTCACCTGTCGAATGCTCGAAAATCCCGATGGGTTTTGGTGAACCTCATAATCTCCGAGCTTAAGCCGCTTCTCTGATCGCTTGGGCTTTGCAGGAATGAACGGGGTCGACGGGTTTTCCTCATCCGATCGGACAAGCTCAATGCGCTTTTTTTCATAGTACGATTGAAAACGATCCTCAAGAATGCTGGTACGAATCTCCTTCATGAGCTGGTGATAGAAATGGATGTTGTGGCGGGCGATCAGATGCCAACCGAGGACCTCGTCAGACTTCACCAGATGATGAAGATAAGCCCTCGAGTAATCCGCGCAAGTGGCACAGCTGCATGCGGGATCAAGGCGCTCCTCCGAGAACTTATAAACGCTCCTGCGCAATTGGAATTTTCCAAGTGAAGTGAATGCGGTTCCTCTTTGGGCGAGTTGGGATGGAAGGATGCAGTCGAACATGTCGACCCCGCGATGGACCGCCTCGAGAATGTCAATCGGAGTGCCCACGCCCATCAAATAACGGGGAAGATGTTCGGGCAGCATCGCCGCTGCAAGTTCGGTAAAGGTCTCGCGCTCCTGTTTTGACTCACCCACCGCAAGACCGCCGATCGCAAAACCATCAAAGGGAAGCTTGGTCAGAAAATCCGCACTTCGCTTCCGGAGTTCAGGATAACAGGCACCTTGCACGATTCCGAACATCGATTGCGGTGACTCCCCCCTTGCATTCAGCGATCGAAGGGCCCAGCGATGGGTAAGTTCCATCGCAGAAAGCGCCTCCATTTCTGAGGCTGTGGAGGGAATGCACTGATCGAGCACCATCATGATGTCGGAACCGATCGCTTTTTGAGTCTCGATGCTGAGTTCGGGCGTGAGCAGGATCATCCGTCCGTCCACATAACTCTGGAACAAGGCTCCCTCTTCGTTCATGCGCCGGGAATGAGGAAGCGAGAAAATCTGAAACCCTCCGGAATCCGTAAGCACCGGACGATCCCACTTCATGAAGGAGTGAATTCCTCCAAACTTACGGAAAACCTCCGGTCCTGGCCGAAGGAGCAGATGATAGGTGTTGGCAAGAAGCACGGAGGAGCCCGTTTCTTTCAGGGTTTCGACGGTCTGACTCTTTACCGTGGCCTGAGTGCCGACCGGCATAAAAACGGGAGTTTCAACCTCGCCATGAAGTGTCGTGAATCGTGCGGCCCGCGCTCTGGACCCCGAGGCTTTTTTCAGAAGAGAAAAATTCAGTCGTGCCATCACTCTCCCGCTAGAAGCGACCCCTCGCAGACTTCCACTTTCGATACTTCCGGCGCACCCGCTGAAACCATGTATTCTCGAGGGGCACCGGATCGAATCCCCACTTTTCAATGAAGATCCTCCGACCCTCCTGCTCGTAGTTTGAAGGAAGAAGGCCCGTGATGGACCTCGTGCCCATCGATTGGTGCCAGATGTACGCATTGCTCGTCTGACCGTACAAGAGCCCTGCCTGATCCATACGGAACCTCAGATCCGTGTCCTCAAAGGTCACAAAAAAACGCTCATCAAAAATACCGCCATGATCAAACGCGACCACCTCGATGGCAGACCTGCGGAGGAACATCAGGATCGGAACAAAATGCGATCGAAACCTGTTTCGGTTGCGCTCGACGAACGCACGGGCTCGCGCCTTCATGTCTCCGCCATAGGGCCTCTCATCAAAATGCGGGCCGATCAGATCAAGATAGTGTTTTTCCGCATCGTGCTTCAAGGCTTCATCCCAACCGGGCGCAAGCCAGGTATCGTTGTTGATGATTGCGATCCATTCTCCTTTTGCTTTGCGGATTCCCTGATTGCAGGCGCGCCCGAATCCGAGGTTTTCTTCATTCTGAATCACTTGAAACAATACACCGCGCTCCTGAAACCGTGACTGCATCGCGGGCAACCGGTTTCGCGTGTCATCGGTCGAAGCATTGTCGATCACAAAAATTTCGCTCACCAGAGACGAGTTTTCAAGGAGTGAACCGAGACACCGCTCTGTTAAATCGATTTTGTTGAAGACTGGAACTACGGCACTGACAGACATGAGGGGAACGTATCCGAAAATTCAAAAGAGGGCAAAAGGCGACTCAAGTCTGTTTTCTCTCGAGGGTGGTCAGATCAAGCTCCCGGATGGCTTTGCCGCGAATTCCAACCAAAACCACCGTCAGAAGCGTCATCCCGCCTCCAAACAAAACCGAAGGCACTGTGCCGAGCAAACGGGCGGCAAGTCCTGATTCGAACGCCCCGATCTCATTGGAGGAGCCGATAAAAATCGCACTCACGGACGCGATGCGCCCTCTCATTCCGTCCGGAGAGGCAAGCTGGAGAATGGACCCGCGAATCACCATGCTGATCGAATCCAGCGCGCCACTGAAAGCAAGCATGATCCAGGAGAGCAGATAGTCCCGAGACACCGCAAACACCAGTATGCACAGGCCGAATCCAAAGACTGCGGCAAGAAGTTTTTTTCCGGCACCTTTTGAAATCGGGCGACGCAAGAGAATCACACCCGCAATCATGGCCCCGATCGCAGGCGCTGCACGCAGCCAGCCCAGGCCCGTGGGCCCCGCATGCAAGATCTCGGCGGAATACACCGGAAGCAGTGCCGTCACACCCCCGAACAAAACTGCGAACATGTCGAGGCTCATCGAAGAAAGCATGACCGGGTGATTGAATACGAACTTCATTCCAAGGAGCATTTCGCCAAGAATTCTTTTTCCGGGTCCGTCTGCCGGAGCCGCTGGCTTGTGCCGATACTCCACGGTCAACAGGGTGAGAGAGGCCACCAAAAGAGCGGACACGCAAAAGGCGTAAGGATAGGAATATCCACGAATTCCGAGCAGGATTCCGGCAAGGCCCGGTCCCACCACCCCCGCAAATTGAAAGGCGAGGGCGGTGAAGGCTGCTGATTTCTTGAGCTCCGCTCGCGAGATCAAACGTGGAATCAATGCGCCCATGGAAGGCGAAGAAAAACTCCGAACGAGTCCGGTGAGAAGTGCCGCAAGGTACAGGGCTGCCGGTCCAGTGGCATTCCAGGAGATCAAAACCGAGGCCAGACTCACCCAGACAATGGCCTGGTAAATCCGAAGCGGGTTCAATCGGTCGACCATGTAGCCCGAAAAAAGGGCCAGTGCGAGAGCCGGCACCGCCTCGGTTAGACCGATCAATCCAAGTTTCAAGGGATCTTTGGTGAACTCATACATTTGCCAGCCCATCAGTACGGCCTGGGATTGAACCGAGAGCGAAAACAGGAATCGGGCGGATGTGGCTCTGTAAAAATGGGGATTCATGTCGGAGTCCCTAGGCTGCCACACCCCACCCTCTCCCGGCAATACGGCAAATCTTTCCCATTGAGTCGAGCCGTTGATTCTCCGAAACGGAAGACAGAGAGAAAGGATTCTCCATGAAGATTCGGAAAACCATTATTCTAGGCCTATTCATCCTGGTCTCACCAGCCCTCTCCAGCTGTCGATTTGGAAACTATTCCGAACCCCCGAAGGGCGTGAAAAACTTCAACTCCATTGAACTTTTTTCCACTCATGTCAAAAAGCTGGAGACTTTTGCCCTCTATCAGGACGACAGCGAAACGCACAATCTGAACGCCCCCCTCTCGGCTGTTCCGGCCATGATTCTCGACAACTTCACGAATCCCGTTTACCTCGCCGAGCCCGTGGCAACTCCCGGAGTGCATCTCTTCATCGGTCTCTCCCAGGTCGAATGCATGCTGGACCCAGCGAACTCGAACTGCATTGGAACCTTGCTGAACGAGGATGGATCGATTGGCGTGAATACCTCATCGGAATTCACACAATTTGGCTCTGATCCGGCCTGCACCATGAACCTGCAGATGCAGCAAATCGGATATCTCGACCGCTCAAAACCCGGAACCATCACCTATTCGGACGGATCCACCGGGGTCATCTCAGGGGATCTCTTGCTGGAATTCAGGCTGATCCGGAATTTCAATGGCGATTGCTCGGGAATTCTGGGACGTCTGGCCAGTTGCTATTCGGATGGCTCCGGATGTTCAACCGATGAACTCTATTGGGCAAATCAGCTTTTTGATCTCTACATCCGCCAGACGGGCGCGCTTCGAATCGAGGATGCCACCCGGATCAAAACACTGGCCTACATCGTTCATTTTCATTAGAATCCCTTCTCATGAGAACGGCCAATGTCATCGTCCTAGCGTCCACAAATCGTCACAAGTTTGAAGAATTCCGCGACCTCCTTGCTCGCCATTCCGGCGTGGAACTCCACCCGATCGAAGAGCACATCCGCAATGCCGACAAGCTTGGCTATGTGGAGACCTCGGATCACTACTATGACAATGCGATTGCCAAAGCACGCGCCTGCAATCTCGGCTGCCACTATCCTTCTCTTGCCGATGACTCGGGCCTTGAAGTGGATGCCTTGGGCGGAAAACCCGGCGTTCATTCCCACCGCTTTGCAATTCCAAAAGCCGGCGAGACTCAGGATTCCGCAAATGTGAAGAAATTGCTCGAGGCCATGAAGAATGTTCCGGAAGGTCAGCGCACGGCTCGATTTGTCTGCCATCTGGCTTTGGTCATGGAGGGAAAACTCGTTCACGTGGTGGGAACCCTCGAGGGTTCGATCGCCCGCGAGCCGCAAGGAACCGGTGGATTCGGATATGATCCGATTTTCATCCCGAAGGGCCAGACGCAAACCCTGTCCGAGCTTGGCGATGAAATCAAAAACAAGATCTCCCACCGTGCACAAGCCGTTGCGCACCTGATGGAAGAAATCAAACAACAGGAAATCGTGCTCGCGAAGCCCTAACCGAAGATCAAAAGCACGGAATAAAAAAACATGTCACCAGGACGGATTCCGGAATGGATGAGCCTGAAACAGTTTGCCATCTCTCCAGTCGTGTATTTTCTGATTGTGCTTGGAATCTCGATTTACCTGAAAAAAAAGAGAACGAAAAAAGACATGCAACAAAAGTCCCAGGCGGATCGGAAGAAATTCGGGTCCGATTCAGGCACTGACCGATTCAATTGAAATCAAAATGGATACGGGTTCGGGGCGGTTTCCCTTGAGCTCTCCGCAGGTCTTGCCCAAAAGATCCGGAACCCTGGAATTCCCGGACTCGAGAATCAAAACCTCGACCACCGGGCCCGAAGCACCTTGAAACAAACGCTTTGGATATGTTTTTTTTGAGGAAACAGAGATTACTTTTGCCGTGCCCGTGCAATCCACGACCGTTGAACCGTTTGCCTCCCCACCGGAACCCAGGACCATAAGAAAAACCAGAAGAGATCTTTTATCACTTGAGATTTTCATAAAGCCCTCACCACATCCACTCGGCATTCACTGAAACGAGGGTCGATGAGGATTGAATGGCATAGGAAACCGAACCCCCGATGGTTACGATTTCGGTGACATTCCAGTCGCCGTTGATGGCGGGAGCCACAATGACTCCGGATGCAGAGTTTCTCGCACGGCTGAATGCAATCTTTGACCCGAGATCCCAAGTCTCAAACCAGACACTCCCGCCAATATCGGCAGTCCATTCCGGAAACCCATCCACCAGCAACTGTGCCTGATTCGGAACAAAGGGACGATCGCTGATCGCCGCGTTTCCATCCACCGGAGCCGCGCCCGGATAAAAGTACTTTTGGGCGGAAGTGGAGAAGCTCCAAAGATCAGAAAAGGAATGATTCCAACTGAGCCACGCAGAAGATTGAAGAACACCTGAGGAAAGTCTTGCGGACGTGGAACCGCCCCTTCCCCTGCCTTTTTTTGAGGAAAAGAGCGCGTTGTCGTCGCCAACACCCGAAACCGCTCCACGATACACATATCGGGTTGCCTCCACTCCGAGCGTCAGAATGGAAGAGCGCCTTCCCTCCCAAAGCCCCTCCAAATGAAACCGATTGGAAAGAGAAACCCCGATCCCTGTTACGGAATTGGGTTCCTTGTAAAAATTCAACACGGCCCTAGGAGTGAGATTCGGCCCAAGATCCCAGTCGCCACCCCCCGAAAAGGCAAGAGAAGTGTCAGTGAATCCATTGATGCTTCTGGACACGGAGACGGGAAATGCAAAAACATCGTCCACTCCGATTTGAGCCGAAAGGTACTGGGATCGATACTCGTCCCTTCCGAAGGAAAGTTCCGTGAAAAGACTGGTTGGCCGTTTGATCTTTGCGGAAGCTCCCTCTTCCGAGGAAATAGCGGGGAAAACAATTCCGGCTTGAATCACAAGGAACACGAGCGAGAAGAAAGCACAGTGGTATCGAGTTTTCATTTAGCCCCCTACCCCGGAATTAAAACCCGGGGCGACAAGAATCACAATGGATTTGGCGTCCAACCTGCCATCAGGATCAATAACTATAGCGATAATAAAGCCATTTGAGGTATTCGAGCACGGTAACCCGGATCGAATACTCATCTTTGCGCCACTCGTTTCGTCCGAAGTGTCCTGCGTCGAGAGTTTCGGTCCGAAGCCTCACCTCGGAATCAAGAGCACGCCTGAAAATGAAATCGGCACGTCTCATGTGATAACTTGCGGTCACAAGCAATACCTGTCTCCAGCCCTTTTGCCGCGCAAAAGAGGAAAAGAGCTGGGCATTCTCAAAGGTATTCTCGCTCACGTTTTCAAATACAAGATTCTCTTTGGTGAATAGCTTGATGTCCTCACCGGAAACGCCTTGTCCCGGGAGCGCATCGAGACCGGTATTCCGGCCAAGTCCTGACAAAAACAGAACCGGCTCCGCACGCCCCGCGCGGGATACCCGGATTTTCTTCCAGAGCTCAACGGCAAGAGGAATGCGCCCCTTTCCACCAGCCAGAACCACCACCACTTCAATCTCCCTTCCGTCACGGGAAAGATCAAAGGAGTCCGAATAATCATAAATTTCGCCAGCCGCAAACCAGACGAAAGTCACCGCCGTAAGCATCATCCCGACGAAAACAGAGAGGGCAAGCCCGAAAAAACGCATGAGTACTCAGCGAGAGCAGATCACTTCGATCTCAACCAACACATCTTTGGGAAGCCGTGCCACCTCGACGGTCGAGCGCGCAGGGAACGGTGCCTTGAAGCTCTCGGCATAAATCGCATTCACCTTCGGAAAATCGCCCATGTTCTTCAGAAAAATCGTGGTCTTCACGACATTCGAAAAATCAAGATTCGCCTGAGTGAGAACCGCCTTGATGTTCTTCATCACCTGGGTGGTCTGAGCTTCCACATTTCCCTCACCCACGATCGTTCCATTCGAAGGGTCGAGCGGAATCTGCCCTGAACAAAACACCATCGATCCAACTTCAATCGCCTGGGAATACGGTCCAATCGGAGCCGGAGCCTGGGTGGTCAGAATTTCTTTTTTCATTTGCGTTGTTCCTTTCCTTCGCGATTCGTATTGTAAGCCTCAAATGCGGTGATCGCGGCCATGTTCACAATGTCATTCACATCAGACCCGCGCTGAAGCACACACACGGGTTTGTTCATTCCGACCAGAATCGGTCCGATCGCCTCGACTCCGCCCATGCGCCACACGAGCTTGTAGGCAATGTTGGCTGCATGAAGGTTCGGGAAAATCAGGATGTTCGCATCTCCCGGAACACCGTTGAACGGGAAACTCTCTTTTGAGATCTCAGGCTTGAGCGCTGTGTCCGCCTGCATTTCTCCATCCACGATGAGCCCTGGATGACGCTCTTTCAAAATGCGTACCGCATTTCGTGGAGCCTGGGTTGCCGGATGATCATTTGAGCCGAAGTTCGAGAACGAAAGCATCGCAACCCTTGGTTCGGTACCGGTTGAAGTTTTTACGAGCTCAGCCGTAGTCACCGCGATGTTTGCAAGGGCCTCGGCATCCGGTTCCACATTGATCGTGGTATCGGCAAACCAATAGGTCTTCTTTTTATTTGCGATCATGTAAATCCCGGCAAGGGTTTTCCCTGGCTTCACGCCAATCACCTGCATTGCAGGCTTAAGCGTATCCGGATAACTCTGCGCAATCCCGCCGATGGTTCCATCCGCAAGGCCCTCTTCCACCATCATTGCGGCAAAATAGGTGCTTTGCTTCATCAGGATCTCGGCGTTCGCCAAGGTCACGCCCTTGCGCTGACGTTTTTCAAAAAACCGCGCTGCAAACCGGGGCAAAAGTTCACTCTGGGAAGGACGGATGATCTGAACTCCATCCATGGCGTCGGTCAACCCGAGCTTCACGATCTCAGCTTTAATCTTCTCGGGGTTACCAAGAAGAATCGGCTCGGCCAGGTTTTCATCGCGCACGATTTTCGCGGCATGAAGGATCTTCGGATGCTCGCCTTCCGGGAACACGAGCGTGATCTTACGGCCCATGTCGCGCTCGGCTTTCCGCACCTGTTTGCGCACAAACCGCATTGCCGTGTAGGCGAAGCCCAGGAAAGTCTCGAGCTTTTCGCGGTATTGCTTCACATCGATCTTGATGCGCGCAACACCGGAATCCATCGCAGCCTGGGCAACCGCGGGTGCCACATACAAAAGCGCACGCCGGTCAAAAGGTTTTGGAATCAGGTAATCACGACCGAACTTGAACTGCTGGCCGCCGTAGGCGCGCGAGACGTATTCCGGCACATCCTCTTTCGCAAGTTGTGCGAGAGCCTTCACGGCCGCCATTTTCATTTCTTCATTGATCGCCATCGAGCGCGTATCGAGCGCGCCCCTGAAGATGAACGGAAATCCCAAAACATTGTTCACTTGGTTTGGATAATCCGACCTGCCGGTTGCGATGATCGCATCATCCCGCACGCTCAGGATGTCCTGCGGCAGAATTTCGGGCTCCGGATTCGCCATCGCAAAAATGATCGGATCACGATTCATTTTCGCAACCATCTCTTTGGTCACGATTCCTTTTACCGAAACTCCGACAAACGCGTCCGCGCCATCAAGCGCCTCACCCACGGTACGTTTCTTGGTGTCGACCGCAAATCGCTCTTTATAGGGGTTCATGCCCTCGGTGCGCCCCTTGTAGATCACCCCTTTTGAGTCGCACATGATGATGTTCGAGCGCTTCACGCCCAGATTGATGTAGAGGTTCGCGCACGCAACGGCAGCAGCTCCGCCTCCACAGAACACCACCTTCATGTCCTCGATCTTCTTGTTTACGAGTTCGAGTGCATTCAGGAAGGCCGCACCACTGATCACCGCGGTTCCATGCTGGTCATCATGGAAGACCGGAATCTTGAGCTTTTTCTTCAACTCTTCTTCAATGTAAAAACACTCGGGCGCCTTGATGTCCTCGAGATTGATCCCCCCGAAGGTGGGCTCGAGCATCTCACAGGCCCGGATCACATCGTCCGGATTCGGAGCATTGAGCTCGATATCGAACACGTCGATGTCCGCAAACTTCTTAAAGAGGATCCCTTTCCCCTCCATGACGGGCTTCGAAGCCTGGGCTCCGATATTGCCAAGTCCCAAAACCGCGGTCCCGTTTGAAACCACGGCCACAAGGTTCCCTTTGGTCGTGTATTCATAAGCAAGATTCGCATCTTCCGCGATCTTCACACAGGGCTCGGCCACCCCCGGACTGTAGGCCAGCGACAGGTCTTTCTGGGTGGTGACGGCTTTCGTGGGAACGACTTCGATTTTGCCTTTGCGACCACTGGAGTGGTACTCGAGCGACTCTTCGTAAATTGACATGAACTTTGCTTTCCTTAGGCTGGAAAGGGTAGAATGAAAGAGATGAAAACTCAAGTATCGGTTTGGGGAAGCCGCATTACGATGATTTTGATTTCATTGGGGGCGTTTTCCCCTTTGACGTCTGTTACGGCCAACCCGATTTTGAACCCATTTCAGAACAGAACCGGCTCTCATCGCGGTTTTTCGTTTGAGCCTGTGGCAAGCCTCTTCCTCACCTCCGAGAATTTCGACGAAGATTCCGCACGAGTTCCAATCGCGAACACGGCATCAAACTCCCGCCTCATTTTTGATCTGAACGGAAGCTTTGGGATCAGCGACGACTTCTTCGCGTTCGGAAGACTTTCGCTCCATTCGGCCCGGGTCTCAGTCCTGGATCAAGTCAGCCAAAGCGGATTCGGCCTCTCGGATCAACTCGCGGGCTTTGCGTACCGCGCGCTTCGCTCGGATTCCGGAATCAGCTTGAACCTTCAAGGCGAAGTCAGCCTCCCCGCTTACAACAACACGGATGCGAAAAATTCAGGTAACGCTTACCTCGGAGATGGGACCATCGATCTGACCGCGGGAGGATTCCTTGAGTTTCCGCTTGGCGCGTCCCGCGAAATCTATCTCGAAGGAGGAGGTGGATATACCTATCGTTCCAAGGGTTTTTCCGCATGTTTGCCCTACAGTTTGAAACTGAAGCGTGACCCCGCACTAAAGGGCGTGATGTACGAGGCGGGGATCAACGGACAACTTTCACTCAGGACTGACGTGGCCACCGAGGATCTTCAGGCAAGGAGCGTACTGGACCAGGACAGGCTTGCAGGCTCCGGGGGGAGCAACCTGATCAATGCATTGAACCCTTCCTGGATTCAGGTCACAGGAAAATTGGGATACAAGAACAGGCACGGCCAAATTCTTTATGCGGGAGCTTCGGCGCCTTTTTTCGGAACCAATGCAGCCGCAGGCTTTGCCATTACCATCGGCGCGTCTCTCGACTTCGGCCCAAAGCCCAAGCCTCTGGAGGAGAACCACGAATCTTCCCCAACCCCCGGCACAAGGGCATCCTCTCCCATCCGGGGCAAGCCCAGGCCCCCGCTTTCCAGGAAAATGAACTTCAGCACCTACGATATGGATGCAAAAATTCTCAGCTCCAATGATCAGCTCTACTTGATCCGGATCAACAAGGGGTCAATGGATGGGGTTGAAACAGGCCAATTCTTTGACATCTATGCTGAGGGCAGCCCTGTGGCCCGAACCAAGGTAACTCAGGTAAAGGATGAAGAAGCAATCCTGAGTGTGATAGAATATTTTCAAGAGCGTTCCATTGAAACCGAGTTCATTGCGCGTCGTCTGGTGCGCTAGAACCTGAAACCATTGAGGAAATGAAATGAATCGTTTGCTTCGCAAATTTTTGATGATCTTGAGTCTGAGTGCATTTTCCGGCGCCCCTTCCTTTGCCGCAAAATTCGCAAACCAATTTGTCGAGTTTGAAATGCCCGCAAGCTGGGTTTGCCTCCTCGAGGGCACTGAATGGGTGTGCCAGAATCAACAAGACCCTGCTAAACGCAAAGAGGCAATCATCATCCTGGCGGCCAAGATTCAGGGTGATCAGGATACATTGGATCAGTATTTGAATTACCTGAAGAACCCGAAGACCTACAGCAACTCCCAAGGCAAGCAGGTCACATCGCAGGTCAAATACTCACAAAACAAGTCCATCTCGGAACAACCCTGGGTGGACTCTCTTCACATTGATTCGGAGATCTCGGGCTTCTACACCCGCTACCTTGCAACCGTGAAGGAC
The DNA here is from genome assembly GCA_947457605.1 of Bdellovibrionales bacterium. Taxonomy (GTDB): domain Bacteria; phylum Bdellovibrionota; class UBA1018; order UBA1018; family CAIMNF01; genus CAIMNF01. The sequence continues at coordinate 12,588 of CANGWP010000018.1, forward strand.
GGGATCGGGATCCTCGTGACCTACTCCGTAAACAAGGACAAATACGCGGAATACAGCGCGATGTTCGAGGATCTGGTCAAATCTCTCAAAGCCTTCCGTCGCGAAGGCGGCTTGAATGCGGCACCCGCTTCAAGCAATCTCTTTGCCGGAGCGAAAGTTCCAACCGACATTTCAAACGACACGGTTTTCTCCCCGGTCGGAGCGAGCGATGAAAAGCCGAAAGTAAAGGCAGCTGGAGGTCTTGCAGCACTCATGAACGACCCCGTAATCTTTTACGGCGGAATTGCTGCAGTCGCCATTGTGGTGCTCATGGCAATCCGACGACGCAATCAATAGCCAGGAAACTTGCGCGGTTTTTGATTTCAGAATCAAATCCCTCATCGATTCCCTTCGATGGGGGATTTTTGTTTCCAAAGAGTCCCCATAAGCCAAAGCAGAACGAAGGCCCGAAAGAAAATCAAACCGGAAAACAAAACGGTCCACCCCCCCCCGAGTTCACGGGCGGAAAAGGCCTCGAACCGGTCGATTTCCAGGAGTGCATTTGAAAAGGCAAACGGGTACACAAGCACATTCACCAGATCCAGTAGGATCAACCCAAAGAACAATTTCCGAAAGCGCCCCCCTTCCTCTTCGGTTGTGAGAACCACGATCAGCATGGGATAAAACCAAAGGTGAAACTGGGTGGAGTACACGCGGTTGAACAGCAAAGCGGCGCACATGAGGAGTACGCTCTTCGCCTCGATTCTAAGACGTGGAGTGAGCAGAAGGAGCACAATCATCAGCACTGAACTCCAGGCGCTTGCATGCCGTTCCCACGGGAAACTGCCCCACCAAAGATGGATGACTCCAAGAATGGTGTCCCAGTACAACGGACGCTCCACATGGAACCGGTAGGTGGCAAGCCAGGCATCAATGTTTCCGTTTTTCATCAGCGCGGCAATGAGAAACGGCCCGTTCACCAGGGCCGCGACCAAAAGCACAATCCCCGCTGAAACAAGTGCATGTCCGGGCACCTTTTTCCACTTGGTTTTTGATTTGCACCAGAGCCCGTATTCTTGGATCGCGATGAAAAGAAGCGGGAAAACCTTGATCATGGCTCCGATCGCCCACCAAAGAGTGGCCTGATGATGATTTCCCCGACGATGGTGGCGGTAGCCAAGAAGCACCGGGGTCAGGACCACTGCCTCAAAACGGACCGGCGACAAAATCAGGAATGTCGGGAGCACCAGAAACAGGAACACACCAAGAAATGCTCGCTTCGCACGAATCTCGACAAGAATGGAATAAAAAATAAAAGCATTGGCCACATCCCAGATGCTCATGACCACGGCATGCAGATGCAAAAACCGGGTGGAATCGCCCCCTGGATTCAGCTTTGCGAAAATCCAGTACAGCATTCCAGCCCCGACCGGGTACTCTTTTGAAAAATCCACAAAAGGCACCTCGCCGAACGAGGATCTCTTCATGAAATCAAGCCAACCCCAAAGGTCAACAAAAGTATGATTGATCCAGGCACTCGATTCCCTGACAAAAAACCACCCCATCACCAAAGCGAGCCCCTTGAGCAAAAAGGCCAGTGCTGTCAGCTTCAGCCATTGATTCCCGGTATTCTCAGTCGCCATATCCCAAATCTTGCATCACCCGCCCCTGATCGTCGCGAAAATTGTTTGCCATAGGTCCCGCTTTTACCTTACTTTGTGCCCATCATGAGACTCACAAAGATCCTTTCCATTTTTTTGTCACTGACATGTCTTCCGCTCTCCTCCTTCGCCTCCCGGGGAATCCCTTCTTCTCCGCGTGAATTTTTGAAGACTGCCGAAACAGAGCTTCGAAATGAGGCCGAAAACGGGCAACGCGCTGAGTGGATCATGCAAAACTTCATCACGGACGACACCACCAAACTCACGGCCGATGCAAGCGCCAGGCTGAATGAACTGAGTACCCGCTATGCCCGTGAATCCCGCCGGTACCGTGGCAAATCCGCCGATGAGAAACGAAAGCTTGATCTTTTGTTCAACGGACTGATCGTACCCGCACCGAAAAATCCTGCAAAGAATGCCGAAATGGCCCGCCTGATGTCGGAACTGGGAAGCATGTACGGAAGCGGCAAGGCCTGTGATGCCAAGGGCAATTGCCGCGATCTTCAGGTTCTGGAAGAGGTGATCAAGACCTCGCGCGATCCGGCGGTGCTGCTGGAGGCCTGGAATGACTGGCATGGAATCGCGAAACCGATGAAAGCGAAATACGAGCGCATCATCGAGCTTGGGAATGAGGGCGCCCGCGAGCTTGGCTTCAAAGATCTGACCGAAGTGTGGACCTCGAAGTACGACATGCCCTCCGCTGAATACGGAAAAGCCATTGATGAGCTTTGGAATCAGGTAAAACCCCTGTACGAGCAGCTTCACTGCTACATGCGCGCGCAGCTCCGTAAGAAATACGGGGAATCGAATGTCGCCGCCACAGGGCCGATTCCGGCCCATTTGCTCGGGAACATGTGGGCCCAGCAGTGGTCGAACATTCCGGACATTGCCGGAGTCGAGGGCGGGAACACCACGGACCTGGGCCGCTTGCTCCAGAAAGCCTCCTACGATTCAAAGAAAATGGTACAGACCGCAGAGGTTTTTTTCACCTCGCTTGGGATGCCCGCGCTTCCCAAAAGCTTTTACGAGCGAAGCCTCCTTGAAAAACCCCGGGATCGCGAAGTGGTGTGCCACGCAAGCGCCTGGGACATTGATTCAAAAGAGGATGTCCGAATCAAAATGTGCATCAAGCCCGAGGAAGATGATTTCCGTACAATTCACCACGAGCTTGGGCACATTTACTACTACCTCATGTACAAGGATCAGCCGTTTTTGTTTCAAAGCGGCGCGAACGACGGCTTCCATGAAGGTCTCGGAGATGCGATTCATCTTTCGCTTACCGATCAGTATCTGAAAACCATCGGCCTTTTGAAGTCTCTGCCAAATTCCAAAAAAGGGGCGGATCCCGATTACCTTTTCAAGATGGCACTCGACAAGGTCGCATTCCTGCCCTTCGGCTTGCTCGTCGACAAATGGCGATATCAAGTGTTCTCCGGCAAAACCAAGCCTGCGGAGTACAATCAAGCATGGTGGGCGCTTCGCGAACGCTATCAAGGGATAAAGGCCCCAAATTCGCGGGATGCAGATTCATTTGATCCCGGCGCAAAATACCATGTGGCTTCGTTTACCCCCTACAGCCGCTACTTCATTGCGCACATATTGCAGTTCCAATTTCATCGCGCCCTCTGCAAGGCGGCAGGTCACACAGGCCCTCTTTCGGAATGTTCGATCTATGGCAGCAAGGAAGCGGGTGCAAGGCTTATGGCCATGATGAAGCTCGGAGCAAGCAAGCCTTGGCAGGAAGCGCTGTTTGCACTTACCGGCGAGCGGGAAATGGATGCAGGCGCCATCCGTGATTACTTCGCCCCCCTTGAGACCTGGCTGAAACAGAAAAACGCTGGGCAAACCTGCGGCTGGTGACTGATCTGGCGTCAAGTGGGAATCGAAATCGGCACCCTCACCAATGATGGCATCATGATCAGCCGCCTTGTCCGATACATTCATGCCCGCTACCTGGTGCTCGGGCTGTATCAGGACGGGGAAAAGATGATTCTTTCAACCACCAACCTGGAACTGGCATCACCGGTACCATTGCTCTAAAGCAATTGCCGGCCTCACCCACGGGTCAGTCAGTGGCCTTCGGACAGGTACGTGGAGGGAAGCAACGGCCATCCCCGATCATGATGCTGATTGAATGCGAAGAAAACAATTGCATGTTTCAGGTCGGAATTTTGCACTTCTGCGATCCGGGCATTCAGCTCGAGCTGCCACTGGTCCATTTTTGAAATCATCGCATCCTGCTGTTTTTGAGTGAGGCGATAATGCTCAAGATAGCGGAATTTCTCAAACGCCCGGGCCGACTCGTGACGAACATCGTGAATGAAGAACTTTCCCCCGGGTCTCAGAAACCCCTCCGAGAGCACCGGCATATCGGTCAGCCCGAGAAAGTGGATATGGTAGGGCATCATCCGTTGGAAGATGTCCCGGTCGAAATAGGTATTGGTAGGAATCAAGACCAGCTCGAGCTTTTCCGTATTTTCGAATGCACGGTGGAAGGCATCCTCAGAATCCCGATATCCGCTGGAGGAGCTTCGTTCGGGAAAAAGCTCAAACCGATTCCTCCTGTACAACTCATACTCCCGTGCAATGCTAGCACGTCCGGACGCGCTTTTTAATCCGGATCTTTAAAAACCCGGGGCGAAGGTCACTACGGGAATCCTGAGGGGCTCAAGATCCGCTTTCCATGATTTCAATTGAGTCGCTAGAGCCGCTTTCAGGGCGGACTACGAACCACTCGCGGGGAAAGGCCCCTCGCGCCCGTGATGATGATGGATTTCCCGCGATGGACCCCTGTCACGGATGAAACCACTTCTTGAAGGATGCACTCTTCAGGGCGCCCTCCGATTTCAAGCGCTCCAGCTCTTCAGAGTACTGAAAAAAGCTGAAGGGGACTCCGGTCTGCGCCAAATGCTTTGATGCTCTGGCATCCGTCATTTTCTCAAGCTCCTCCATGAGTTCCTCGATCATGAGGCTCATCTCAATCGCCCGCACTTTCATGTAGGTCGGCATTTTATCCCTCAGAAACCCGAGATTCCGCAGCACCTTTCCCATGCGCGCCTGAATGCGGTGGTTTCGGGACGGGTGAAACCGGTATCCATCCGCCTCCATCCACCGGTAAATGGCATCCATGATCGCATCTTTTCTCACTGCAGACCCGATCCTTGAAAAATCCCGCCACTCCGCAATCAGCTGGAAGCGAGGATCCATTTCAATGTCTTCCGGCAGAAATGATTCCTCGATCGTGATTCCAAGACGATCCAAAATGTCCCGATTTTTCATCGTGAATTTGGAGGGGAACGCCGGTACCAAAAAAGTCCCGGCCGACGCAAAGGAGTATCCCTGTCGGACCACCTCGGAGCAAAAAATCTCGCGATGATCGTTCATATCAAACGGAAAGTCATAACGAATGGGCCGCCCGGCATCCTGCGCAGACTTCACTCGCTCGAACATGTAGCGGGCCGCAACCGCCGCACGAATCGGGTCTTTCTGGCGAAAGATCACGGTGCGCAGCTTTTGATCCTTGAGCCAATCCCGAAGAGGGAAGATTTTTGATCCGAACTCGATGTGGGCCTCGATGGTGAATTTCTCATGGGTTCCGTGATCGATGTAGACCATCGCCATGTGACTGAACTGGGTGTCCTCATCCGCCATCCTCGCAATGAGGGCGCTCACATTCGCATTCCCGCGACTCAGCAAAATGTCCCCGGACTGAAGCCCGACCGGCTCCCGGACATCCCCGTGAACCAAAATCCCCTTCGGTAGAAAATCCGGGCCGTTCGGATTCTCCGGAATCGGCTCCTCGCCGTGGAGCGCTCGAATCGATCCGATGAAATCCTCAACCCCCCGCAGATAGCGGAAAACCTTTCGAAAAACAGGGATGCATGCGGGAAGCAGGGTTCCCCGGGAATCATAGACCCCCATTTCCTCTCTCACGTCGTTGCGCACTTCAAACAACATGCGAATGGCCTCCGGTGCCCCCGCTCGGATCTCGGAAACAGGAAACTGCATTGGATCCAGATGGCGGATCAACTCCACCACTGCACTCCCGTCCTGCTCACACCTTTGGCTGTCCATGTGAATTCTGGCAGCTGCATCTTCGATTCGTTCGATTGCCTGCAAGAAGCCCTCACCCGCAATAGCCGCATTCGAAGCTCCAAGAAGCACCATGCCTAAACAGAAAAAATTAAAATTGGATTTCATGATCGCGAAGTTTCTAGCCTGAACGGGCCACATTGTGGAGTAAAAAGTTTCGCTTTTTTACAGCTCCTATCTACGCCAGGGTCTGTCGCGAGGTAAGGAGATCCCATGGGATTCAGAATCGCGTTCGCACCCTTGTTGCCAGGCTTTCTGTTCGCACCAAATCTGATTCGGGCGGTTCCGTTGATTGATCTCACGAAATCGGTTTTCCAGATTCTACCCGGAAAACTCCACAAGGGCGGCACCCTTACCGCAACCCCGATCATTCCGGACAATGGAAAATCCGAGATTCAATTCGTGTATCACCCGAGCATTCCGGGCCTCGGTTGGGATGAAGTAAAACTCATCCTGCACACTGGAATCCCGCTCCTTGGGAACTACTGGATTGAAGGGAAACTTGATCTGCAAGGCGGGCCCCCGTAACGCCGGGATTTAAAAATCGGCTCCAATTTTCCAGATGAAGTAATCAAAGGATCCGAGGTTTTGTGCTCCCATGTTTCCAAGCGTCGAGCCCGCGCAGTAAAAAATCCCACTCGGATCGAGAGCGCCGGACAAACACCAATCATTTCCTTTGTAGGCGTTTGTCACACTCGACGTTTTGGCGGCCTCTGTCCCGAGCTGCTTGATCTTGATCAGGCTACCCGATAAAGCATTCACTTTCATGACCAAAGCATCATATTGATAGGCATCCGAAGCATTTGTATCTCCGAAATCACCGCTGGTTTGGCCAGAGGCAAAGAGCGTTTTTTCGTCCGCGGAAAGTGCGATTCCAGAAATCATATCCAGCCCGTTGATCGCCAATGGATCGTTCGGCGCTTTGGTCGCGGAGCGAAACTGGGCTTTCCAGATCGGTACGCCGTCTGGATTCAACTTGAAGAAAATTGCTTCGTAAGAACTTGGATCTCCCGGATTGCCGTTTTTCTCTGCAAACTGACCTGCAGATATTCCGCCACAATAAATCGCTCCTGATTTATCAATGGCAAGCGTCCGGCAAACATCATTCCCCGCGAAGATTCCCGTATCGGCACTGCCCCTTGTGCCAGCACCGAACTGACGAATCCATTTTAAGTTTCCTGCCGGATCAAACTTGGCCACAAATGCATCCTCCGCATGAGAGGACAGGGTCGCCGAAGTGGCCAGAGCTCCATTCGCCTCGCTTAGCGTCTGTCCGGCTCCTCCGCAAAAGATATTGTTCTGGGCGTCCACTGCAATGGAATTGCAGGCATCATTGCCGGCATTTGCATTTGCCACCCCTGGCACCTTTGTGACTGCCCCCATTTGTCTGATCCAGAGCAATTCGCCATTTGGATCAAGTTTCGCCAGTACCAAGTCCTTACTGGCATAGCCCAGGGGCGGAGGAGTGAAGCCATTCACTTCCCCCATGTTCCCCTTGGTAAAACCACCGGCAACCACATTCCCGTCGGAATCAACGGCAGCGGAAGTGAAAACATCCCATCCCTGATTCGCATTCAACAAGTTGTGAAGCTTGGTGATTGCTCCGAACTGTTTTTTCCAAACAACACTCCCACTGGTGGAATTCAATTTCACCACCAGTGCGTCCCACGTAGCCTGTCCGCCACTCATTGCATTGGCTTCACCAATGGATCCTTCAGTCGCTCCCACTGCAAAAACCGATTTTCGCGCGGAGTCCACTACGACTCGATTCAGGCCGAACTTTCCAAGAGAGGTATTCCAAATCGTGGTTCCACTTGGGCTCATCTTTAAGAGAAAACCTTCTAATCCGGAGGTCCCGACACAGTAAACATTACGCTCCGAATCAACAGTTACCGAATTGCACCGATCCGCGCCTGCGGATCCACCTTGAAAGATTTCCTCTTTTACCGAAACAATATCGCTCGTTGGAGTTGCTGATAGTGTCGGTACATCCGCGCTGCCTCCGGTACCCACGGGGGCTGGTTGCAAATGCTGAGAAACATCAATGCCGAACTTTTGCTGACAGGATGCCGCAAAAAAACCTGCCACAAGAATCAGCGCCCCGAATTTCATGAATAACCCCCCTACTTAGAGTTTACATTGACCAATGTGCGCAAAGGAATGTGTCATTTGAGACACGATTTGAAATGCGAATTTCTTCAATCAAATACAACGGGATTCCCCGTAATTCGAAACGCCTCATCCCGAATGCGTGCAAGTGCTGCGCGATTCTTGGGCTTTTTCGCAAGTAAGAGAATCGTCGGATCGCAGGACTTTACCCACAAGGATGCAAGGGCACGGGTATCTTCTGCCCGGATTTTTCGTACCGATTCGCAATACCCCTTGAAGGTGATCCCGCGCTTGAAGAACAACTCCGAGGTCGACACCGACATCATTCTCGATTCCGAACTCTCAAGCGAAAGCTCAAATGAATAAATCAGACTGTCCTTGATTCGCTTCAGCTCCTCGGGTGGAATCCCCTCGCGCGCCACCTTCGCAAGTTCCGAGTGAAACACGCGGATCGTATCCATCACCCGCTCGGGTTTCACACCCGCATAAAGGGTGAATACCGCAGAATCCAGAAATTGGATCGCGTTGGCGTAAACGGTATAGGCCCATCCCTTTTTTTCGCGGATCTGATCGAACAAAACGGAGCTCATTCCGCCACCCAAGTATTGCTGGATCATGGTGGAAACAACGCGGTCTTTTTGATTTTTGAGCGGCGAATGGATGCCGTAGATCACGTGCGCCTGCTCGCTCTCTTCATCGACCCACCAAAGTCCGGGGACTGTTGCCTCGGGCGGATGCGCGCCCCAGGCAGGTGGTGTTCTTGATTTGCCCCGTCCCGGCCAGGGTTTTACGCCAATCAGTGCGAACTCCCGCTTTGCGCGCTCAAAAGTGATCGCGCCCGATACGGCAAGCACCATATTCTCGGGCCGGTACTGGTGGTGAAAGAATTTCACCACTTTTTCGCGGCTCAGACCCTTCACGCTATCCACTGTGCCCAAAATATTGCGGCCAAGCGAATGTTTGCCAAAACACTTCTCAAAAAAGCGATCAAAGGCGTCCTCTTCCGGGTTCTCGCGGGTCATCGCGATTTCCTGAATTACGACTTGTTGTTCGCGCTCGATTTCTTTTTTGGCAAAAAGCGGCTTGAACAAAATCTCTTTTAAGAGATTCGCGCCAAGTCCCACTTCCTGGTACGGGAGATAGAAATGAAAGCAAGTGTGTTCACGCGAGGTGAAGGCATTGAAATCCCCACCCACGCGATCAACCGATTTTGAAATTTCGGTCGCGCTCTTTCGTTCGCTCCCTTTGAAGATCATGTGCTCGATGAAGTGGCACATCCCCTGAAGCTCCGGGTCCTCGTAACGGGAACCAGTCTTTACCCACGCACCGATCGCAACCGACTGGAGCTGGGGCGCCTCGTCGACGATCAGAGTTAAACCATTTGGGTAGATATGCTTTTTCGCTTCCTGCCTCATCCAGTTTTCGACTATGTATGATATTCTCCAAACCGCAACAGGAAAAACCCATGGCAAAAGGCCCGAAGCGGAATTCCAAAAAAATCGAGCTGGATGATCCAATTACCTCTGAGCAGCACGCTCCCGAGCAGGAAGGGGAATCGCTTGATCTGAACG
>CANGWP010000019.1 GCA_947457605.1 Bdellovibrionales bacterium
GATTGAATAGGAAGTGGCACGATTCGTGCCCTTTTCGCAAGCTTATGAATGATATCGGGATTTTCAAAATTGTAGTTTCTGACACGGGGGTTTGCCCGGGGCGGCACCTTGCTTCCTGCCTGGGATCGGGGGAGGATTCCGACAGGGGGTTATGGGTACAGCCCCGGACATTCGGGGGAAAATCAGGATCGAAACATTTGCGCCCAATTTTTTTGATTGGTGGATCGGGCTGTAGCGCACTGGGAGCTGGTCAGGTTTTCTGTGTGAGTGCCGATGTAGGGGTTCATGAGATTGGATGAGCTTCGGTAGTGGTAAAGCCCCATGTAATGGCCAAGCTCATGTCCCACCGTGAGCGGATTGTCTGCAAACCCATCCTCGACCAGTGTTCCAAAGGGAGAGTACCCTGGCATCTGGGTGACCGCGATGGTGGATGACGTGAGCTTGCCGGTTGCAACGATGAGAAGGGTTTGGTTGTCGCTGAAGGCGGCCCTTACCTGACTTGCCTGAGATCGCCAGTTTGGATCAAACTGAAGTCCGAGAGTGGTTGGATTCACTGACTCATATTGCTCCAGCTGAAAACCGATTTTGCACGGGCTCCAGACCTTGTTCAGCTCGGCAACCAGCGTCTCGGCCTCCAGTTTGCTCAAAACGCTTGGCTTGTCTGATGCCTCGTAAGAAACGATCTTCAATGCGAGGCACTGAAACTCCGGATCACTGCTTTTGCAGCTTTTTGGGTCGGTTCCAGGCCCGGAAGGCTGCGAGACCACAGGGGCCTGGTCCGTGGCCCCGTTTGGTTCTCCGATGGAAATTCCCTCACCAGGGGAGTTCCACTGACAGGACGATACGAGGAAGGCGCTCAGGACGAAATGAAAGAGTGCCGATGGTAGTGATGGTTTTTGGTTCATGATCTCTTCCTTTGAGTGGTTTTCCGAGAATCCGATTCCCGGGTCTTTTTTGAAACTAATGGGAAAAACTTACCCGTGCGAAATTTTATTTATGTAACGCAAATGTAAAAAATAACGCGGTTTTGCCTGCCGCCTTGGATCAAATTCGGGATTCCAAATGAACTCGCGTGGTTGAGACTTTGGGAAAGCACAGCATTGATTCTTTCGGTTTCTTGATCTTTTTTTTGGCGAGGTTGATCAAAGTACCGGTTTTACGCGGGCATGTGACTTGCTTTCTGTTTTGTTGTCAATGGGGGGCGTGCATGGAACTCACACAAGAAGTCGGGACTGGAATGCTGGATGAGAAATCACTTCGTTTGTTGATCTTGAATTCAATGGATCGAAACTGGGGTTCCGCAGACTCCCGCATCGGAATCGTGATCATTCAAAAAAGATCAGTGATTGAGGGTCTCGTGGGTCCCCTTGGAAATGCCAGGGCTCGAAATCTGATCTGGTTTTGGAAATCGGGTTCTGAATTTCAGAGTTTTCCTGTTGGCGCACTTGCGGATTGTCTGGTCCAAAAAGCGCAGGAGCGGGGGCTCTGGGCAGAGGCCGTGCGTATTTCCGAGGGCTTTTCGAGGCAATTGTTGTCGGGAGAGCGATCGTTTCGTGAGGGCTTTGTTCCGGGGGACGCCGTTCTGGTTGGATACCCTGCAGAGGGTTGTGCCAGATCGGCTCTCAAAAGAACTCCCGAAGTCTTGATGTGGATCAAGTGAGAAATTGGTTGGCTCGACAGAACTCGAATCTGCGACCTCTACCATGTCAAGGTAGCGCTCTAACCAACTGAGCTACGAGCCAACAAAGGAGTGCGTAGGCTAACGATCCCGCGTAAATCGGTCAAGTGTAATTTTGATTGCTGAGCCGCATCAATGGTGATAGTTAAATCGCCGAGGTGAGGTGCGAGTCATGAGAAATTTTCCAAGAATTCTGGTGATGGTTGCGGTGGGAATGGTTGCACATTTTTCAGATGTTTTAGCGCAAATAAGGGACGAGATCCACCTTAAGCCCAAGTCAATTCTATCAGGCGACCCTTTTTATCAGATTGATTCCATCACCGTTCGCACCAGAAAAATCAGGTCCGGCCGGCCGAGAAAAAAAACCTTGAGGGAATTGAATCAGCAATTTTCAGAGGAAGTTTCCACAGGACCATTTCGATGGAATGAACAATCCCAGGATCCGATGAGCATTGCCGATATTGCGCTTAAGGTTTGGGACATTATCCAGGACAACAAAGCGGTTTTGAATGTGAGCACGGTCAATGTAAAGGCTCTTCCTTATCTCGCAAAGGACCACTGGGAGGCCCTTACGGGGTGGAAGCCTGAGCATGGCGTGGAGTATTCCCTCGAGATCAAGAATCTCTACGGAATCACCGTTGTGGACCTTAACTATGAAGTCCGCCTGATTTACGGTGGAAGCGTGAAGGGCTCAGGGAAGTACATTGCCTCGGCACGGGTAGTGCCAAAATCAGTGAATGTGCTCTGGGGCTTTAATCTTGATGTTTCGGTTCGGGAAGTGGCCGTTCAGAATCTCAGAACCGAAGCAAACCCGTTTGCTTCGATTGTTCTTGAGGTGGGAATGAACTATGGAAGCATCATGAAACGGACTTCCGAAACCATGGCATACCGGTTGAATGCCGATGGCGAAATTCATGATCTCACGACGGGCAATGTATTTTTCAAGCGGCACTAGAAGTTTCGAACTTTAAAGGCTGCGTTTAAAAAGAATAAAAATGGCCCCGATAAGAATGAACAAAGCATATTGAACGCTCGTGCGATTGAGGTATGAGTTCATGCTTTGCTTGAAGGTGGTTTTTAGGGGGCGATAAGACGATTCCCCTTCCTGCCAGATTCTCGCCAGTTCCCCGGCAGCGGTTTCAGTTTCAGGGGCGGCTTCCTTTACGGGAATGAGGGATTCGACTTTAAAAATCATTTTCCGGCTTATCTGAAGGCTTTTTCTGCAGGAACCGCACGCCATCAGGTGACCTTGCAAGAACAGGCGCTCCCGTTTTCCACACTCGTCATCCAAAAGCCGTTGCGTCCATGGCTCAGAGATGTCGTATTCAGGGCAGGCAGGCCCAAGTGAGGTAGGTCCTTTGGGGTATTCCAGATCCGCGCCATGGCTGGCTTCCTGAAAACAAAGCTTCATGCGCGTTGCCCAAGCCCAAGGAGCGATCAAGCGGACTTCTACACCCAAAACCCTTGAAATTCTCGCATAACTCCATCGTTCCAGATGCAGGGCAGTGAGAAGAAAGCGTTCGATCGGAGCAAGGCGAAAGAAGGGATGCTGCAACGAAAGAAGTCGCGGGGGATTTTTCTCGGCGCGCTCCACCAGAGCCTTTGTAGTGCGTTCAAGGGTCTCCTCATCGTCAAGCTTGAGCAATCCCACACTGGTGAGGGTGTCGGAGCACATGAGAAGTGATTTTTCATATTCACCCCAAAGAGAACGGCTGATGCGGCTGATGCTCCTGATCGAATCGATGTCCAAATCCGTGGACTCCTTCTTCAAGTAATTAAAGCACATCTTGACAGTAAGTCATTAGATTGTTGTCATAGTGCCATGCTCTTGCTCCTTTTTTCGCTTCTGTGGTCTCCAGAAGCCGGCGCCACAGTCGTGGAAGTCAGTGTCTTGACGGCATCCGGGCCGAGAGTCCTTCGGACATGGGATGCTCCTGTTTTGAAGGAGCTCTCAAAAAAGGGCACGATCTCTGCTCAGGATTTGATCTTTGAGAAGTCCACCGAGAATCTCGATTTGAATGACAAGGCTGACGTTGACCTTGTCACCCTCGCGGGAACAGGGGGGAGAATCTCCAGGGTTCCGAGGTTCATGATCTGGAGGGGCAGTCTCAAGTTCAAACTTGAAAGGGATGGTGGTTTGTCTTCGGTGACCTCCTCGGCCCCTGGAATGGTACCTGCTGATTTTTTCAAAGTTCAAGGCATTCACAAAATTGAATTGTCGAGGGCGTCGGTCCTTTATCCCGGAACGCGTCTTGTGGTTCGCACCAATCCCGCTGCCAGTCGTGGGGAGAAGATGTTCACCCAGGCTTGCATGGCTTGTCATAGCCTGAATCCAGCTCCAAAAATCGAGGCAACGCTTTTAAATGAAATGTATTTGAAGGATTTCGCGAAAAAGCACAGGCCCACTGGAGGGTACCTGCTGGATTCTCGGGCACTTCGGGGTCTTCTTGCGTATCGCGAGGCTTTGGCTTCCGAGAAAATTGGTGTAAAGTCCTCAAGATGAATTCCCTTCCTGTTCGTGTCCGTTTCGCTCCGTCTCCTACCGGTTTTTTGCACATCGGAGGTGTACGAACTGCACTCTTCAATTTTCTGTATGCCCGCCAGCATCAGGGTAAGTTCCTGATTCGAATCGAAGATACCGATACGGAGCGGTCTGAGCAGCGGTTTACCCACGACATCATGAGTTCGCTTCAGTGGCTTGGAATGGGGGCGGATGAACCCATTCTTTACCAGTCCAAACGTCTGCCTGTTTATCAGGGCATCGCGGAGGACCTTGTTTCCAAAGGACTTGCGTACCGCTGCACCTGCACGGAAGCCGAGGTAGAGGCCGCACGGGAACAGTTGATCAAGGATGGCAAGAAGCCGATGTACGCCAGAACTTGCCGTGAAAAAAATCATGCTGCGGGAGATCGGCCTTATGCGATCCGGGCAAAGTTTCCGCTTTCCGGAGCCACCTCTTTCACTGATCTGATTCGGGGTGAGATTTCTTTTCCGAACGAGGATCTGGACGATTTCGTGATGATTCGTTCCAATGGGGTTCCTACCTACAATTTTGTCGTAGTTGTGGATGACGTTGAGATGAAGATCTCGCACGTGATCCGGGGGGATGATCACATCAACAACACCCCAAAACAGATTTTTCTTTACGATGCCCTCCGGGCACCGAAGCCGCTTTTCGCCCATCTGCCCATGATCCTCGGGCAGGACAAGAAAAAACTCTCGAAAAGAAACGGGGAAACCTCGACAAATGCTTATCGCGAGCAGGGGTATTTGCCGGAAGCCCTCTTGAACTTCCTGGTTCGTTTGGGCTGGAGCCATGGGGATCAGGAGCTCTTCACCATGGAAGAGATGATCAAGCTTTTCAATCTAGAGAGCGTTCAGGTGAGTGGAGCTGTATTCAACACCGAGAAACTTCTCTGGATTGCGGGCGAACACATGAAGAAAGCCGATCCGGGCCGATTGATCCGGATTTTGAAGCAGGATTTCTCAAAAGCTTTTTCCGAGGTTTCTTTGTCTTCTCTGGATTCGGGATATGCGCTCTCGTTGATTCCTCACCTTCAGCCAAAGGTGAAGCTGCTCTCCGAGCTTGCGGGGCAGCTGGATCCTCTTTTGGATACGGGAGTCCGAGAGGTTGATTCCTCGGCACTAAAGTGGAACAAGGATGAAGCTCAGAAGGCCAGGATCAAAGAAGCGATTGCAGGTCTAAGAACGGAATTCCAAAGCCGGATTTCGGGAGGGGCATTTGAAAATCTTCGTGCCGCAGGTGTGGATCATGCTGGCATTGATTCCATTCTCAGGGCAAAGTGCGACAGGTTTGGTTTGAAGCTTGGAGATCTGACCCAGCCGCTTCGCCTGTTTGTCACGGGCCACCCATCGGCTTCCATTGGGCTCTTTGACCTTTTGCCCTTGATGCCCTGGAATTCCGTATCCGCGCGAATGGATGCGTGTTTGAAATCGTAGGGCTAGTAGCGCATCTTTAGAAAATGATCTCGGTGGATGCGTACACCATTCTTCCGGGAAGCGGGTACCCGCGGATCATCTCGATTCTTGAATCCAGCAGATTGTCCACGCCGACATGGATTTGGATTTCGTTCGTAGCGCTAAAGCTGATCTTTTCACCTAACAGGAGGAATGCGGGGAGCGAGGCTCCATTGAACTCGGTCGAACGCCCCATCCACTTGGCCTGGGTTTCGAAGGTCAAACGGTCTTGAGGAAGAAGCAGGATCGACCCTCCAGCGCTTACCACGGGGAGCCTCGGATAGGGATTTCCCGTCTTTGCGAGTCGCGAGTAACTCGCCAGAACCTGCGCCTTCACCTGGAGTTCAGGCAGCAGCTTCGCCTTGGCAGACTCCGAAAGACTGAGAAACTGCGCAGTGCCAGCGTTATCAACGCTGGAAAAATCATCCTTCAGCAAAATGACATTGTTTCTGAGTTCTGCCTTGATTTGGCTTTTGGATTCAATCCAGGATGATTTGTCTTCGAACCCCGCGATGAACGCGTAGACTCTCTCCGGTTTCACGTTGGGATTCCCGAAGTAGCCATCCGCAGGGGATACGTACAGGCGATCCTGGATGCTTGGCAATTTTGCCAGCGCTTGCGCTTCAAGGAAAAAGCTCTGTCCCGGGTGCGCTGGAATCTCACTCGAAACCCTTGCTCCGGGATGAAGCCCGTACCCGCTCAGGTACTCAGCGCTTCCCGTTGCCTTGAGTCTGATGTTTGCGGGGAGGTTGAAGCCCTGGGTTACGCCAAAGTGTGCGGGCCATTCGGAATAGGTTCCGGCCGAATTGTTCGTAAAATTAACGTTTCTCGCCGAGACTGAGAATGAAGTATCTCCGGTCACAAGGACATTTTCGATTCCGAGGCTTCTGGTTTGATCGAGCGTATTGAAAACAGGATTGGTGAATTCAAGTCGCTGAATGTCTCCGAAGATCGTGGTTTGAAGCCTGATTCCATTTGAATTTCCATATTGACCCATCAATGAGGGAATGACTCTTGTGGTTTTCTTGGAGCCCATGGGCCTCGGGAAAAGAGTGGAGCCGGGATCATCCCCTTTTTGATCACTGCCAATTACGTTTGCGGAAAGGGAGAGGACCGGGGTTTTCAGAAAACGATAACTCAAGGATCCGCTTGGGCCGGTTTGCCGTCCAAAAGTGCTTCCGGCAAGAATCGAGATCTCAGATTTCCGGGTTCCGATGGAAACGGTTTGAAGATCCCGATCCCAACTCGCAGTCAGTCGGGAAGGTGTCGTGGATGGGATCTCCGATCTTAGCGCAGACCAGCTCCAGGGTGTCAGATCAAGGTTTCCAGACGCGGATTGCTGGATAAATGCCGCAGATGTCGTTGTGGGTGCGATTCTTACATCACTCCAGAGAAACGCAGGAAAGGCGGAAAGATCCGCTCCACCCCCGATGGCCTGATTCAATGGAACTCCGAGGGTTGTCACTTGCGTGTCGTCTATGCTTCGGCCTCCAAGACTCACCCCGTTTGCGCCTGAGGGAAAACCGAAGTTCTGCAAAGGGAACTGGGTGTCCCACTTGAGTCCATCGAGCAAAGTACTCCGGGATGCATCGATCGGAATGGAGGTGGTGGGGACGAGGGATTCCTCTCGCAAGGT
The DNA here is from genome assembly GCA_947457605.1 of Bdellovibrionales bacterium. Lineage (GTDB taxonomy): Bacteria > Bdellovibrionota > UBA1018 > UBA1018 > CAIMNF01 > CAIMNF01. The sequence goes on from CANGWP010000019.1 coordinate 7,293, forward strand.
TTCAAAACTTGGCTTTGCTGTGACGCTGAGGGCGGGAAGGGTGAAGCTCGACTCGGCCGCAAAAGCGGCTGCCGGGACCAGAAGCAGGATCAAGGCAAAATGGTTCATCAGATGTCTCCGTGAAGCGGGCGAATGGTGAGAATCTCTATGCTTGCTCGTTCGGAGGCAAACAAGGCCTCGACCATGGGAATTGCGACATCCTCGGGTTTCATCATTTTTGCTTCCTGCGCGGGCTCAACCTCGCCCCACATCGGAGTGAGGGTCGCACCCGCACGAACATCAAGAATCCTGATTCCATCCTGATATCCATATCCCCGCATCACATCCAGAAGCCCTCTCTGGGCGTATTTTGACATGCAATACACCGCGCTATGGGGGAAGGGCCGTTCGGCCGCAACCGAGGTTACCACCTGAATTTGTCCTCGAAGCCCCTTTCCTTCCGGGGACGATTTCATGATTTCGTAGGCTTTTTGAAGCAGGAGGAAGGTAGCCTCAACGTTGGTTGCCATCGTGTATCTCAGGTCATCCTCGGTGAGACTTAGAAAATCCCCAAATCTTCCGACTCCGGCGCAGTGAATGAGTGCGTGGATCTTCTTGAAACGCGACAAGGCTTTTTCGAGTACCAGGGTTGGATTTTTTGCAAGATCGGCATCCACGATTTCAGTTTCAATTTCCCGTCTTTCCGCATGATCCTTAAGCTGAGTCAGATCGGAGAGGGTTCGGGAAGTCAGGCAAAGTTTCAAATTTCTGGTCTTCAGGTCGGGATGGGAAATCAGGGTCTCAACAAATGCCCTTCCAATGCCTTTTCCGGCTCCGGTGACAACAATGACCTGTTCCTTCATGGGGTGTGAATTCATAGCATCCTCTGGTATGGTTGCATCATGCCTGATCAGTACGAAGTTCGCATTCGAAAAGAGGCTCTGAAGTTTGCAGCGAGCCACATGACGGTTTTTCCGGATGGCACCAAGGAGGCCTTGCACGGGCACCAGTTCCAACCCACGCTCTCGTTTTGTTTTCCGGAATCCGGATTTGAATCCATGATTCCGTTTTCCGTGATCAAGCAGTCCATGAAAAAAATCGCAAAACTTTGGGATGAGAAAGTGCTTCTGGCGACCGAGAACCCGTTTTTTGAGCTGGTAAAAAACGGGCGTGATGAAATTGAATTCAAGCTCTGCGGGAAGCGCTATGTTTTGCCCGCGGACGAAGTAGTTCTGCTCAAGGTGGACAACATCACTTGCGAGCGATTGGCTCGTGCCTATTTTGAGTTCTTGCGTTCAGACCTGGAACCGGTTTTGAACACCGCTTCTGCGATTTCATTGAGTGTCACCATTGAGGAAAGTCCAGGCCAGGGAGCCGTTTATCAGCATGTCTTCTAATGCGCCTACGCGATTCAATCTCACGGCTTTCTCCGAATTTCGAGCCTCCCATACGCTGGAAGGCTTTCGGGTTCCCCATTTCCATCTTTGGAAGATCTCGGTGAGTTTCAATGTGCCTTATCCATTGAAAGGGGATCGTGTGGTGGATTTGGTTTTTGCAGAGCTGCAACTCGAAGAATTGATCGCACCTCTCAAGGGATCTCTATTGGAGGATGCTTTGAAGATGAGCCCAACCAGTGAAAATCTTTGCATTTGGCTTTGGCGACAATGGAGTGAGAGGGTTCAGGATTGGGCATTGTCGGCGGTTTCCGTTACGCTCTGTGATCTTGAGGGGCGCCCATCAGGAAAAGCGGAGCTCAGGGCGTGATTCAACTTCAGGGCGCCTCCAGGATTTTCACGAAAACAGGGACCGGGCTTGGAGCCACCAGTCTTGATTTCAATTCTGGAGAATGGGTGACTCTGCTCGGTCCGTCGGGGTGTGGAAAAAGCACCTTGCTTCGGTTGATTGCGGGATTGGAGAAGCCATCCGAAGGGACTGTGATCAGACCGCAGGCGAAAGATCAGATTGGATTTGTTTTCCAGGATTCAGCACTTCTACCCTGGTTGAGCGTTCTTGAAAATACAATGCTTCCTCTTCGGCTGAAGGGAGTTTCCCTGAAGGACGCCAAGGCATCGGCCGAAAAGGAATTGAATCGATTGCGAATTCAAATTCATGCAGGCAGCAAGCCACACGAACTATCGGGCGGAATACGGATGCGCGTTTCCCTTGCTCGAACGCTGGTAAAATCCCCGAAATTGATCCTTCTGGATGAGCCGTTTGCGGCTCTGGATGAACCCATCCGGATCGAGCTTGGGCTTGAGCTCCGGGAGTTGTTCAATTCACTGAAACCTACCATCGTCATGGTTACCCACTCCATTACCGAAGCATTGTGGCTTTCGGACCGGGTGGTTGTGTTTCAAGGGCAGCCTGGGAAAGTGGTGCTGGACGAGGCGCTTGGTTTTGGCGCCCAAAGGACTCTCTCGCAACGGGGTGATCCGCGGTTTTTATCCATGGTGGAACGTTGCTTTGGGATTCTGAAGGGAGGTCTGCAGTGAGATTCGGCAGGGTCCTCTTCCCATTGATTCCTTTGATTGTGATCACAGGTCTGAGCGAGATTCTGGTCAGTTCTGGCGTCATTCCGAAATATCTGCTCCCCGCACCCTCACAGGTGGCTTCGGTGTTGCTGGATGATCCCGGATCTTTCATCTCGGCGTTTCTTGAGACGGCCAGGGCATCCGCTCTGGGACTTCTGTTTTCCGTTGTGTTTGGACTTTTGATTGCGTTGATTTTGTCCTTTTCCACTTTGGTAAGGAAAATGTTCTATCCATACGCGATTTTTTTTCAGACTGTCCCCATCATTGCGATCGCGCCACTCCTGGTGATCTGGCTTGGATATGGTCTCCCGACGGTGGTGGCGTCCTCATTTATCGTTTCAGTTTTTCCGGTCATTGCAAATAGTGTGACCGGACTCCTGGGAACTGAGCCAATCTGGCTTGATCTTTTTCAGCTGATGGATGCCTCCCGATTGCAGGTGCTTTTGAAATTGCGTTTTCCTGCGGCTCTTCCCCAGGTGTTTGCGGGCTTCCGAATTGCAGCCGGGCTTGCAGTGATCGGAGCCATTGTCGGGGAGTTCATTGCGGGGAGCGGGCTTGGGGGCCTTGTGGATACTGCCCGGAATCAGCAACGGGTGGACCGGGTTTTCGCCGCTGTATTGCTTGCTGCGATCCTGGGGATTCTTTACTTCGCTGCAATTGCGTTTTTGTCTCGGATATTATTGGTGAATCGAAAGGATGATCAGGATGTTTTGGTTTAGGTTTTTTGCATGTTTCCTTGGTGGATTTGGAACAATTTTGTTTTCCCAGGCACAGGATTTGGCCTTGAATTGGAAGCCGGAACCCGAATTTGGAGGTTTCTATGAGGCCTATTTCAACCATCTTTATGAGAAAGAAGGGCTTTCCACCAAAATTCTTCCCGGTGGGGCAGGGCAGCCCGTCACCCAGTTGGTTGCGGGGAAAAAAGTTGATTTTGGAATCGCGGCCGCAGATGAGGTGATTCTGGCCCGGGCTCAAGGGGCGAAAGTGGTTGCCCTGTTTGCGGTTTACCAGAATGATCCCCAGGGTTTCATGGTTCATCCGGAAAAGGGCGTGAATTCCTTGAAGGAGCTCTTTCAAAGCGAGGGAACGATTGCGCTTCAAAAAGGTCTGCCCTATACCCTGTGGATTGAAAAAACCTATGCACCTGTAAAGGCAAAGCTTGTGCCCTACGCCGGAGGCATCAGCTCGTTTCTTCAGGATAAGCGGTTTTCCCAGCAGTGTTTTGTCACTGCTGAACCCATTGCAGCAAGGAAAGAGAAGTTGAACCCGAAGACGTTCCTGATTTCCGAATCCGGGTTCAATCCCTACCTCACGGTTGTCATCGCGCACGAAGATGCCTTGAAGAGTGATTCCGCGAAGGTTGCGAAGTTCCTGAAAGCGACCCGGGAAGGGTGGAAGCGTTACCTGAAAGACGGAACCGCCACCAATGTGGAGATGCAGAAGTTGAATCCAAGCATGGATCTCGACACATTCAAAGAGTCGGCCAGGATTCAAAAAGAGTTCATCGAGACCGAGGAGACTCGCAAAAAAGGACTTGGGACCATGAACAAGGCGCGTTGGGAAAAACTTTATCAGCAACTTGTGGAGCTTAAACTTGCTCCTTCGGGAATGGTCGTGACGCAGTTCTTCCAATAAAAATTTGATCGCGTCAAAAAAAAGTTGATTTTTCACTGATCCCTGAGACGATTGTTGCACTCATTGAAGAGTTCCAATTGAAATGACTCGATTGGAGGAGATTTAGGATAATCTTGGGGGAAAAATGACCAAAGTTAATGCGTTCGCATTGGCGTTCTTGTTGGCAGGTTCCTCTCTGGCGTCTGCCCACGTCGGGGAAGTTTCAACATCACAGCAATCACATCATATCTTCGGGAAGGGTTCAGAGCAGGAAGTCAAGCTTTGCGACTTTGCACCAAAGAACGATCTACGAATCCCGGAGGGACTCGAATCCACAGGCGGGATCGACAAGGCGGCCTTCGAAAGAGCTATCGACAAGGTGGAAGCATTGTACACGCCAATCGTGGCGCAAAAAGGGGCCGTTCTGAAGATGAATCGCTTGTGGAGCTCATCGGAGGTCAATGCCAGCGCAACGAGAAAAGGCAAGACCTGGATTGTCAATGCATACGGCGGTCTGGCCCGGTTCAAATGGATGACTTATGATGGTGAAGTGATGGTGCTCTGCCATGAGATGGGTCATCATTTGGGCGGCTTTCCGAGCTATCCGGGAGCTCTTGGTGGCTCGTGGGCCTCCAATGAGGGGCAATCTGATTATTTTGCGACAATGAAGTGCTTTCGAAGAATCATTGAAAATGACGACAACGAGGCCATCCTTTCTCAGATGACAGTCCCAAGCGATGTGTCGAAGGCTTGCCAGATCTCCTATTCTTCGGCCAAAGACGTAGCCATTTGCGTTCGTTCTTCAATGACGGGCAAGGTTTTGGCGCGGGTTCTTTATGAATTGGGGCGCTCCGGTCCAAGAACGTCCGAGCCGGCCAATCCGCCTGAGTTCGATACCCCTTCGACCAGTGAAGTGGGGTCTACCAACAATGCTCACCCGTTGTCACAGTGCCGTCTCGACACCTATTTCGCAGGGGCAGTCTGTTCCGTTTCGCCCATGATTGAATTCAGCCGGACAGAGGGTCAAACAGGGGCTTGCAATCAGGAAACGGGGGATGCCTTTGGATACCGTCCTCGATGCTGGTACAAGCCAGCCTTGAATTTCGCTCTCTGATTTTTGAGCAAGGATCTTGTCTCAATTAGGGCAACTCGTGTTTGCGAGTTGCCCTTTTTGTTTCCCATGGCAATAATGGTAGGGCATGAAGCAGCCAAAGACCCTACACGTTAGCATGCTCGGACCTAAGAACCGCGTAAATGAGGATTTTGCTCTTGTGAATCAGGAGCAGGGAATTCACGTGATTTGCGATGCTTCAAGCAAATCCGGCAAGGGGAACTATGCCTCCGAGTTTGTAGCCCGGCAGATTCAGGAACGACTGGTGAATGCAAACCGCGAGCTTCGGGATGAGGAAATTGCCTATCAAGGACCCAAGCGTCTCCAAAAGATGCAGGAATGCATGCTTGAGGCATTTACAGATGTGGGCGCTGACTTTTTGAAGCTGGGCACACAAAATGCGAATTTTGCAGATGCAAAGGTTTCCTGCATTGCCGTTTGGCTCAATGACCGTTTTGCAATTCTTGCGCATCTCGGAAACTGCAGGGCTTTTCTTTACCGGTCTGGCCGGGTTTACACTCTTACCAAAGACCACATTGCGGAAAATGCAGGAGATTCTGAACTCTCCAGGGTATTTTTAAAATCGATTGGCCCCAACTTGGGAACCCCAGATCTTTTGAAAATAGAATTCGAACCCAGCGATATCCTTTTTCTTGCGACAGATGGTCTGTATTCCGGGTTTGATCGAAATGGCATTTCAGCCATGGTTGAAATGATGCTGAAGGGAGAGGATTTGAAGAGTCTGATTTCCCAGTGCGCCTATTCCAGCGGGGATCATGCAACCCTGGTTCAAATCCAGGTCCCTGCGGAGTCAACCGGTGTGGTTCTGAGTGCCTCCGAGAGAGTCGGACTGGTTTCAAAAACTCCTTTGTGCAGATACATGAATTATACTGAGCAAAGTCACGTGGCGGCACTTTGTCAAATTGAAGAGTTCGAGCCCGGAACCATTCTGGTTCAGGAGGGCACTGAAGGGGAGTGCATGTATCTGATTGCGAAGGGCACCCTCGAGATCAACGTAAAAGGGCAGTTTATCGTTTACAAAAAGGCGGGGGAGTTTTTGGGTGAGGTCAGCCTGATCCAACAAGGGAAGCGAACCGCAACTGCGATCGCCAAGGATCGGGTAACCCTCCTCAGTCTTCAACGGTCTGACTTGAGAGAAGCCTTCAAAAAGGACGTAGAGCTGGAAAAGAACTTTTACCGGGGCATGCTGGAAATGGTCCTTGACCGATTGGTGGAACAGGGTCGCGAGATCGCGAAGATGAAGAGCGTTTAGGATTGACGCTCGGGACACCCTGGGATAGGGTCGAATTCACCCTCTAAACAGGTTTGCGGTCGTGGTGGAATTGGTAGACACGTACGTTTGAGGGGCGTATGCCGAGAGGCGTGCTGGTTCAAGTCCAGTCGACCGCACCATTCTTTTGTCATTCAAATTCAAGTCTGAGTCCAAAAACGTAGAGCTCCGGAACAACGCTGAAAATGCTGTTCTGGAATTCAGTCTCGAGGATTTCAGCAGTCAGATAAGCCTTTGTCATCCCAAGGGAACGGTAGGCATCGCGCGCAGTAACCTGATCAATCCACGAGAGGTTCACCATCAACCCGTAGCTGAAGCTCATCTGGTTTCCACCCGGCATCTGAGCCAGAGCAGCCCCGTTGGGGATCCGGTAATGGTCGTAGCCCAAAGCTGCAGTTGGTACGATTGGTTGATTTTTAAATAGCTTCAGTTGATAGCGGAATGTGCCACCGATCATGGGAAATACCGAGTAGGTCGAAAATCCTGACTGGAGCGCCGAAACGCCAGCTAAGGAAGCTCCGATGGAAAAGAGGCCGGCCTTTTGAAAAGGCAGGATCCATTCACCGCCGATTTGGAAAAGGTTTCCGCTTGCGCCACCGGTCGGGAAGTTGCGGATGGCAGTCCTGAATTGCAGCGCCCATCCGGATCGGAGGGATTGGTACCAAGGCAGGCCCGGATCGTAGTCCGGGTCATCCAGTATGGATTGAGGTGGCTGGTCTTCCGCGGAATGCGCCATTTCCGGGAACGTGAACAAACCAAGAAATCCGATGATTGCAATAAATGCGGATATGGGCCTCACAATGAAAGTTTGACAAGGCGGGCTCAAGATTGTCAATTGAACTATTGCAAAGCCCCGTTTTCTTGGGCAGCATTGGCCTTCCAATGACTACAGAGAATCAATTCAAAAACGTGGGAAGAAACGATTCCTGCCCGTGTGGAAGCGGTAAGAAGTTCAAACGATGCCATGGCGAAAACACTCCCTGGCAGGGCAATGAATCGAATAAAAATACGGGCGCGGCGACCGAAGGAGAGGAATCCGCGGTTCCCCAATTTGATCCCTCCAAAATGGATTTGACCTGGCTGGCCCAGTTCAGTGCGGCCATTCAGCGTTTGCCCAAAGGCCAGCTCCAGCAGCTTCAGGCAATCATGCAAAAAGGAATGCAGGGTAAGGATGTAACCCGCGAACTTGAAGAGCTTCAAAGGCGTCTTCCGCCCTCCGTTCAGGAGTTGCTGAAAAAGTCGCCTGAAATTGAAAAGCAGCTGGAAGCTGCATCCGAGGGGGCGGGCGATCAAACAGAGCTTACCGCCGACCAAAAAGCAAAACTTTCGGAAATCCAAAAGAACAACGAAAAATCCGGTCTCTCCCGTTTGTGGAACCGGTTTCGCAAAAAGTAATTCACCAGGTAATTTCAGATCATGACTTTTGAATCCTATCTTCAGACCCAAGATGCTTCCATTTCCCTTCGTTCCGCAAATGCGGTGCTAGAGCTAAAAACCGAAGGCGCAACCGTACCCTTCATTGCCAGATACCGGAAAGAAAAGACGGGGAATCTGGATGAGGTCAAGATTCAGCGAGTGATTGATCTGAAGGAAGAGTGGGATGAGATCCTGAATCGTCAGGGTTACATTCTCGGGGAGATTGAGAAGCAGGGAAAGCTTACGGATGAACTGAAAGGCCGGATCCTCGGATCCTTTGATCGAAATGTTCTGGAGGACCTTTACCTTCCCTACAAACAGAAGCGAAAAAGCAAGGCAACTCTCGCCAAAGAGGCGGGACTTGAGCCCCTTGCGGATTGGATCTGGGGCGTTGGGAACGGGACCATTTCCCCTGAGCCCGGCCAGACTCTTGAGCTTTGGGCCTTCACTTTCAAGAATGAGGAGAAAGGTTTCAAGGACTCTGAAGCAACCATTGCGGGCGCTACCGACATTCTCATTGAGCGCTTGAGTGAGGATCTAAGTCTCAGACAGTTCGTCCGGGATCATTATTCAAAGAGGGTTTTTCTCAAGACCACAAAGGCTGAGAAGGCCAAACCCAATTCAAAATACCAAAATTATTTTGAGTATGAGGAAAAGGCCACGTCGCTACTGGAGCCGAGGTCAAGCCATCGGTACCTTGCCATCCGAAGAGGGTGGATTGAAGAGGAATTGAGCATCTCTTTTGGGGGCTCGAAATCGGATCCTGATTTTGAGAAGGATCTGATGACCCACTTTCAGGGCGTATCCGCCGGTGACCGCGAAACCATGGTTCGCGCAGTTCTTGAGAAATCTGCCAGGATTGCCCTGAAGGCACATGTGGTACCCAGCATTGAGAATGAGTTTCACAAGCAGTTAAAGGACATCGCGGACCAAATGGCAATCCAGGTGTTCTCCGAAAATGTGCGAAAGATTCTCCTTGCGCCTCCCTACGGGCCGAAGCCGGTCCTGGGGGTCGATCCGGGGCTCCGCACCGGATGCAAGCTCGCGGTGATTGATGGTTCCGGAAAATTTCTTGCCGAGACCGTGATTCGGCTTCAGGGAGAATCCGAGAAGACGCAGGCCAGATCCTTCATTCTTGCTCTTGCCGAGAGCGGTCAGATCTCATCAATCGTGGTTGGAAATGGAACTGCGGGCCGTGAAACCGAGACCTTCATCCGGCAAACCTTGAAGGAAAAGCAGATTTCGATTCCTGTAGTGATGGTAAGTGAGGCAGGAGCGTCAGTGTACAGCGCAAGCGCGGTTGCTCGCGAGGAGTTCCCGGATCTGGATGTCACGGTGAGGGGGGCCATCTCGATCGCTAGAAGATTTCAAGATCCGCTTGCGGAGCTTGTCAAGATTGATCCCAAGAGCATCGGAGTTGGGCAGTACCAACACGATGTTTCGCAGACCGGATTGAAAAGGGCCTTGGATCAGGTTGTTGATTCCTGCGTGAATGCGGTTGGAGTGAACGTGAATACAGGCTCGGTTCATCTTTTGTCCCATGTTTCCGGGATCGGTGAAGGCCTTGCCCGTTCCATCGTGGAATACCGGCAAACCCATGGGATTTTCAAATCCCGTGATGAGCTTCAGAAAGTTCCGCGATTCAGCAAGAAAACATTCGAGCTTTCGGCCGGTTTTTTGAGAATCCCTGAGAGCGCCAACCCCCTCGACAATACCGGGGTTCATCCCGAAAAATACGCGGATCTTGCAGCCATTGCAGCCGCTCATGGGAAGTCGATCCGGGATTTCATTGGTTCGGGAGCCCGGCAGCTCTCCACGTTCAAGGAAGCGGGCGACCGGATTGGCGAATTTTCACTCAAAGACATTGTTACAGAACTTGAGAAACCGGGAAGAGATCCGCGGGATGTTTTTGTCCCGATCCAGTTTCGGGACGATCTTAGCGAGCTAAAGGATGTTCAGTCGGGCATGATCTGCCCCGGAGTCGTCACGAATGTTACGAATTTCGGTGCCTTTGTGGATATTGGAGTCCATCAGGACGGACTGGTGCATATTTCACAACTTGGTAACAAATTTGTAAGTGATCCAAGCCAGGTGGTGAGTCCGGGTGACAAAGTTACGGTAAAGGTTCTTGAAGTGAATCTTGAGAAATCACAGATGGCGCTCACCATGCGATTTGATGAGAAGCCCAAGACCGCTCCGAAGAGGCCTGCCCATACTGTGGAGCCGAAGAAACTCGTGGTCAGCTACGAGGGTGCCAGGTCATCGCAGGCGAGTGTTTCTTCGGGAAAACGCACCTTCCAGCCTCCGCGCAAGGAAGAGAGTCGCCCCACCCCGATGAGGAAGCCTGAAAAAGCGTTCAACAATCCGTTCGCAGGGCTTGCATCTTTGAAAGATAGCTTGAAAAAATAGGGCGTTGCAGTCGGGTTACCTTGTGAGCTTCAAGCATCTGGCATAAATCACGTGCCGGTGGCGGATCGGCTTGAATTCCAAGGATTCAATCGCGCGATTTTGCGCTCGCTCGAGGTTTGAGTCGTGGAACTCGATGATCTCGTTGCAATCCACGCAGACCACGTGATCGTGATGCTCGTCGTCCAGTGAGGCTTCGTAGAGGGCAACCCCCCCTTTGCTTTGGAGTGTTTCTGTAAGGAGGCCTGCCTCACACAAGGTACCCACGGTCCGATAAACCGTTGCCGGACTTATCTCCGAATGTCTGGAATTTACATCTTTTACCAGTGTTTGAATGTCAAAGTGAGTTTTTTTGGAAAGCGCGATCCCGGCCACGAGTTCTCTCGGGCGGGTGGTTCTCAGCCCCTTTTTTTTCAAAAAGTCATTCAATCGGGACTTCCAAAGATCTCCGGACCGATCATTTTGAGAGGGTGGATTTGCGCGCTTTCTTCCGCAAGGGAGCGTTTTTGACATGATTTTACTCTCTTGGTTTTTGATGAGTTCGTCAATCAGGGTTTGTATAAAAAATCATTTTCGAAGCCTAAAACAAATGGTTTTTTTCCCTTTGCCAAAAAAATTTATTTAAAAAATCTCGGATTTCCCTGCAGAAAGTGTGATTTTTTAAAAAACATGTTGTCAAAACGTCAAAAAGACCTCATCGTAAATCCACTGGAGGAATTACAACTATGAAAAAAACAAAAAAGACCACAAAGACTGCAACCAAGACCATGACCAAAAAAACCGGATCCAAGAAGAACATGAAGTTCTCCATGATCAATGAGCTTCACAATGCGATGCTCATGATCGCAACTGCCGGCAAAAACGGCGCGGTAAAGATCAAGCGCTCCGAGCTCAAGAATGCAGTTGAAGGCGCGTTCTTGATGGGTGCCAAGAAAGCTGCTTCTGGTGAGCGCGTTCGCTTTCCAGTTATCGGTGTTCTTGCTCGTCGTGATGTGAAGGCTCGCAAAGCAGGAAAAGGCGTGAATCCTTTCACTGGTGAAGAAATCACCATCAAGGCTCGTCCTGAATCCAAGAAGCCACGCTGGTCTTTTCCTAAGACCATCAAGGAAACTTTTGCTGACAAGAAAAACTGGTAATTGTCGGTAATCTTTAGGCAAAAATGGCGGTGGGTAACCACCGCCATTTTTTTTGCCGTAGGGTCAACTTTTTCCTCAGATTTGCCGAAAGGGAGAGAGAGGAGGCGTGGATTCTTGAGCAATCGGGCATTGTTGATCAGTTTGGCTGCGTTGGCTCTTTTTTTCGGTGGCATCAACTATCTGATCACCCGCCCAACCTCTGTGTCTCTAAAACAAGATTCCGCACCGTCATCTTCAAATCAGGATCGAGGTCCGGCATCGGTTGATTCGAAAGAATTGATAAAAGAAGTAAATGCAATCATTCAGGAACACCCGACGATGATTGGGAAGCGCTTCTCGGGGTCGGGAACCCTTGGGCTGAATCTTGATAATCCTGAAGAAGTTGGTTTTTTCATGAGCTCAGAGGGACGTGCTGAGTTCTTTTCCAAGTTCAAAGAAACGCAGAACTTTGATTCCGTGATCTCAGATCTGGAGCAGGCGTGGAATCAAGCTCCAGAGGATGATTTTGCAAAACGAGAAGCCTTGCTTGAGATGGCCGTTGGCCTTACGAATTTTACCAAAAACGAAAAGCTGAAAAACCAGATTTTAGGAGAATACGATCGATTCAATCGTGTTGAGCAGCGGCCAGAGGCAAGAGACTATGCAGCTCGCGCCCTCCAGGAGTTTTTGGATCACGAGACGGATCCAAAAGTACGGGATCAAGAGCTTGAGAAAAGAGGAATTCCCGTTCTTACCGTGGCGCCTAATGAAACGAATAACTGAGGCCCGAGGAAATCGTCCAGCGTCTATATTCGAACACCGCAGGAACGTTGGAATCATTGTAGGCTAGGGATGCATCCGCAAGCCAAGTCCATTTCGGGTTGATTTGGTAGTTCAAGTCCACTTGAACCGCGTAGTTGCGATCAATTCGAACAAAGCTGCTTCTGCGCTCGTAAAAAGTCGAGGAATACGAAATTCCAAGGTTGCTGCGTACTCGATCGCTCCATTGAAAGCCATTTGACAGTGCGACTGAACCAGCTCGCGATGCGAACTCAGTCCGATCTCCGGTTCCTTCAGCATCGATTTCGGTGAATGTGAGAATCAGGCTTGGATTGAAAAATCTTCCATACGCAGTTCCGGAAAGAACTTCTCGCAGGGTAAAAATGCCGCCGGATCTGCGCTCATCCTGGTCTTCCGCTCGGAGTGTCGAGTCAGTATTGTAGTGTTGAGGCCCTAGTGACACATCCAAATTTGAATTCCAATGCTTTCCAAATCGCGTTCTGTAGTATGCACCAAGAGAGCCTGTTGAGGAAAAAATCCGATAGGTCCCCTTGTCGGTCGCGGAGTCTACCTGGTTTTGAAAGGTGATTGATGCGTCAATTTTGAATCCGTACCCGCTTTTTTCCAAAGGCTTTCTGTTCAAGTAAAGCGAAACATATTGGTTAAGAAACTCGCCTTCGCGGGTATCCCTGTTGTGGTTGTAATTGTAAAGCAAGCGATATTGGGGGACCCATTGGAAGTTGCGGGTAGGGGATGTCATGTAGCCGAATCCCGCCTGAAACAAGTTCTTGAACGAGCCTGTATTTAGCGCAAAAGTGCCATCCAGTGAGTTCGGAAGCGCTTGAACGTTTGAGTCATAGGACAGTAAAAGTGCGAGGCTTGCAAATTTCTTTGATTGATTCAGGGGCTCAAGTACTTGATTCGCAGCTTTTTGGATGGCAATGGAAGTCTCGTCTTGCAATCCTTCGGAATATGTTTTTGCTTCAGAAAAAGAAGACAGGGCGGAGGTCGTGTCGCCAACCTTGATCAAAGACTGCGCCAAATAAAACGCGGAAGCGGCCTTGAGTTCCCGAACCGATGTTCTGGCCGCCTTCTCAAACTGCTCTGAGGCTTTTCCAAATTCAGCGGATTGATAATCAATGAGTCCCAAAAAGAAATGAGCGGTTTCACGATTGAATTCGTTCGCAACCGCAAACTCAAAGCAGGGACGGGCCCGAATCTGGTTTTTTGATCGGAAGTGAATCACTCCAAGCTCGAAATAGTACGGCGCCAGGGACTTGGGCGAAAGTCCCTCCGAAGTTTTCACCCGAATCAGGCTCTCATACGTTTTTTGGCTTTCCGGGTCGTTTTTGGCGGACTTCAAGGCAAGCGCCTTTAGTTCCAGAAACTCCACAAGATTGGGCGCCTCTTTCAGGAGAGATTCCAGAATTTTGATGGTTTCATCGTATTTTTTGGCGTTGTAGGCCAGGACAGCTTCGGCGTACCGAGGTTCGTGTGCCTTGATGATTTCGGCCTTGGCGCCTCGGAGGCTCACCAGAAGGAACAGGCCGCATAAAAACGTGATTTGGTGAATGGGTCTCATTTGACACTCTTGCTCAACTACAAACCTGCCGATTAGAATCAAGGATAGACAAGGGCGGGCCAAATGAAAAGGATCTTTAGCAATATTTCCCAAGGGAATTTACTTTTTTTTGTGGTTCTTTCCTCCTCCGCTCTGGCGGAGACCGAGGTAGGCAAGGTGGTAAGCCTGACCGGCA
>CANGWP010000020.1 GCA_947457605.1 Bdellovibrionales bacterium
CTCATTTTTCCGGAAATGTGTGCAAGCACCTGATGGCCGTTCTCGAGCTTCACCTTGAACATTGCGTTCGGAAGTGGCTCAAGCACCACGCCTTCCATCTGGATTGCACCTTCTTTTTCGCTCATCGACACTCCTAAATATCCAAAACCATCCGATTCCGACGAGTTCCTATACGGATTTCGTTAAAATCTCGTTGCCCGACTCTGTGATCGCAACTGTATGCTCGAAATGAGCAGACAAACGCTTATCCACTGTGACGGCAGTCCAGCCGTCCGATAGAACCTTCACCTCAGGTTTCCCTGCGTTGATCATGGGCTCTATGGCAATCACCATTCCTGGCTTCAAAACCATGCCTTTTCCGCGGATTCCGAAGTTCGGGACCTGGGGATCCTCATGAAGACTTTTTCCTATGCCGTGGCCAACAAATTCTCTTACCACGCTGTAGCCATGACTCTCAACAAAATTTTGTACCGCATGCCCGATGTCGAACAGATTCTGGCCGGGTTTTGCCTGTTCGATGCCAAGATATAAACTCTTTTCAGTGATTTCGAGCAGTTTCCGCGCATCCTCACTGATCTTTCCCACCGCAAATGTTTTTGCGGAATCTCCAAACCAGCCATCGAGGATCACTCCGAAATCAACCCCGACAATGTCGCCTTCCTTCAAAACCCGCTTTTTCGAGGGAATTCCGTGAACCACTTCCTCGTTCACAGAGACACAAAGAGTCGCAGGAAAGCCATGATATCCCTTGAACGCGGGCTTCGCTCCAAGTTCTTTCGTACGGGTTTGCGCAAACAAATCAAGATCCGCAGTGGTCGCACCCGGCTTGATCAACTCTTCGATCTCGATCAAGACCCTGGCCACCACTTCGCCGGCCCTTCTCATTTTTTCGATTTCTTCACGAGACTTCAGATGAACCAAGACACACCACTCTCAAGCTTTTTTCAGCGCTTTTTCAAGCACGGAAAAAACCGCTTCTGGGGCGACGCTACCGTCCACCCTTAAAAAAGATTTTGATTTTTCGTAAAAACCGATGATCGGCGCGGTCTGATTCTGGTACACCTCGATCCGCTTGGTTACCACCTCGGCGGAATCATCCGTACGCTGATAAAAATCACAGGGGCCCGACGCCCTTGAACATGTTTCTGATGTCGGAACTTCTTTCAGCTGCTCCGCACTCACCACTCGATTGCAATTCCGGCACGTGCGGCGCGAGGACAAACGGGCCACGAGAATTTCCTTTGAAAGATCAAAAAAGAAAATGGAATCCAGCTCCATGTGAAGGCTCTTCAAAAGTCCATCAAGTGCTTTCGCCTGGGGTTCCGTTCTCGGAAATCCATCAAGAATAAAGCCTTTCTTGCAATCGGACTGTGACAGGCGATCACGGATGAGGTCAATGACCACCGCGTCCGGAACATATTCGCCACGATCCATGAAGGCCTTGGCTTTCATTCCCACCTCAGTCTTTTTGCCGATCGCTTCGCGGAACATGTCCCCGGTACTCAAATGAACGAGTCCGTACCTGTCCTGAAGCATCTTCGACTGAGTGCCCTTACCGGAACCCGGAGGGCCGAGAAACAAAATGTTCATGTGTAGGCCGCTCTGCCCTTCACACGTGCATGCTTCATGAAACCCTCATAGTTTCTGGAGAGCATGAAAGTTTCAATCTGCGCCACGGTATCGAGTGCGACGCCGACCAGAATCAGGACCGAAGTTCCACCGAAATAAAATGGCACCTTCAAAGTCTGCGACATGAGTGTGGGAAGCACACAAATGAGTGAAATGTAGGTGGCACCACCCAACGTGAGGCGTGTCAAGACGTAGTCGATGTAGCGAATGGTGTTTTCGCCCGGACGAATTCCAGGAATGAATCCGCCGTATTTCTTCAAATTCTCGGCTACATCTTCGGTTTTGAATACCACCGCAGTGTAAAAATAGGAGAAGAAGAAGATCAGGCCCACAAACAGGATCTCATACAACCAGCCGCCCGGAGCAAGCCAGCCCGCAACCGTTTGAACCGCGCCTGCAGTCACAAAGGTTCCGATGGTCGCGGGGAACATCAGAAGAGAAGAGGCGAAGATCGGAGGAATCACACCCGAGGTATTCAGCTTCACGGGAATGTGGGTGTTCTGGCCTCCATAAATTTTTCGACCCACCACGCGCTTTGCATAGTGAACCGGAATCCGGCGGGACGCCCTTTCGACGAAGATGATTACGAAGAATGTGCCCAGAATCAAAGCAAGAACCAAGGCAGCCTTTCCAACACTGAGTTCACCCGAACGGATGAGAGAAAGAGCTGAACCGATCCCTTTTGGAATTCCAGCCGCGATTCCGGCAAAGATGATCATCGAGGTGCCGTTTCCGATCCCGCGCTCGGAAATCTGCTCCCCGAGCCACACGAGAAACATGGTTCCTCCGGTCAGCGTGATCGTAGTCATGAGCTTGAACGCGAAGCCCGGGTCCATCACCACCTGCGGATTGCTGTAGGCCTGAAGGGAACTTGCAATTCCCCATCCTTGAACGAAACACAAAAGCACCGTCGCATAGCGGGTGTATTGAGTGATTTTTTTTCTGCCCTGATCCCCTTCTTTCTGAAGATCAGAAAGGTGCGGAACCATCACGGTCAGAAGCTGGAAAATGATCGAAGCCGAGATGTATGGCATGATTCCCAACGCAAAAATACTGAAGCGCTCGAGAGCTCCACCGCTGAAGAGGTTGAACCATCCGAAAATGGTCCCCTGCATGTTTTTGAACGCTTCCGAAAGTGCCGCTCCATCCACTCCGGGGGTTGGAATGTGAACACCGATCCGGTAAACGGCAAGAACAATCAACGTAAAAAGGATCTTCTTTCTGAGTTCCGGAATTTTAACCAAGCCTTGTGCACCTGCCATAAGATCTTTCCTCGATGTATTTGTGGAATTGGGTTCTTCGAATCCTACCTCTGTTCCAGCGAACTTAAAACAAGAAAGGTATAGCCCTGCCATTCCCGGCTGAAGCTATACCTTCCATTCATCCCTAATCCTGCAAACTGCAGATTACTGAATTTTTACGATCTCGATGGAGCCGCCTGCAGCCGTGATCTTCTTGTTGGCAGACTCGGACACGCGATGCGCCTGAATCTTGAAGCTACGGGTGAGGGTGCCATTTCCAAGGATCACAAGACGCTCGGAGTTTTTCTTGGCAAGGCCCAGCTCGATCAATACCTTGAGGTTCAGTTCCTTCACATCTGTAGGAACCTTGGTCTCGAGGTCAGAAAGATTGATTGCAGCATGATTGCGAGCGTGGATGTTGGTGAAACCGCGCTTTGGCAAACGACGATACAGAGGAGTCTGACCACCTTCGAAGCCCGGGCGAACACTTCCGCCTGAACGTTGAAGCTGACCCTTGTCCCCTTTACCGGCAGTTGGACCAAGTCCTGATCCGGAACCGCGGCCGAGACGCTTGCGCTGGCTGCTAGAGCCGGTCTGAGGCTTTAATTCATTGAGTTTCAACATAATTCTTCTCCGTTAATTGTCTGCCACGATATCGAGAAGGTGGATGACCTTTTTGATCATTCCCCTTACCGACGGGGTGTTTTCAAGCGTCATCTCCTGATGACGCTTCTTCAATCCGAGCCCCTGAAGGCACGCACGTTGATTCGGGTTGCAAGAGATCCGGCCTTTTTTCAGACGGATCACAATGGTCTTGGTTTTGCTATCTTTTGCCATATTTACCTCTGCTCTCAGCTATGCAAATCGCTGACTGCTTTGCCGCGTGATTTGGCAATGTCGGAAAGGCTGCGAAGCGCCTTCAGAGCATCGAATGTCGCGCGAACCACGTTATGGGGATTGTCCCGGCGAAGTGACTTCGTAAGAATGTTCTTCACCCCTGCGGCTTCAAGAATCGCGCGGACCGCAGAACTTGCGATCACTCCGGATCCTTCTGGAGCCGGCTTCATGAGAACCGAGCTTGCTCCGAAAGTGCCCATCACTTCGTGAGGGATCGTGGTTCCGTGCAGCGGTACACTGACCAATGCCTTGCGAGCACGCTTCCCGGCCTTTTTGATCGCCTCTGGAACTTCAGTGGCTTTTCCGAGTCCAACGCCCACCTGGCCCTTTTTGTTTCCGACGACCACAATCGCAGCAAAGCTGAAACGGCGTCCGCCCTTCACCACTTTTGCGCAGCGGTTGATGTGAATCACCTTATCTTCGAACTCTGACTCTTCTGCCTTATCGTTATAACCGATTGCCATTTTTTATGACCCCTTTGATTAAAAGTTCAATCCAGCTTCGCGTGCAGCATCTGCAAGCGCTTTGATTTTGCCGTGATACAGGTACCCGCCGCGATCGAACACAACCGCTTTGATCCCTTTTGCCATGGCCCGCTTCGCGACCAACTGACCTACCGCCTTCGAACCCTCGATATTTGCACCCGACTTTGCGAGTTCTTTCTCGGTGGTGGAAGCTGCAGCGATCGTGTGACCTTTTGAGTCATCGATCAGCTGTGCATAGATGTTGGCATTGGAGCGGAACACCACAAGACGGGGTCTTTCGGTGGTTCCAACCAATTTTGCGCGGATCCGCTTCTTGTGCTTGAAGCGAATCACCTGCTTGTTACTTGTCTTATTTCCAATTTTAGTTGCCATGATTACCTCTTACTTCGCACCTGCAGCAGCCTTACCCGCCTTGCGGATAATGTGCTCGTTGGTGTAGCGGATGCCTTTTCCTTGATACGGCTCGGGTGGCTTGATTCCGCGGATTTTATCCGCAGTCAAACCAAGCAGCATCTTGTCGCTGCCAGTAAGAACAACGTGGGTGTTGTTCTCAACTTTTGCTTGGATTCCTTCCGGGAGCTTGAAATCAACCGGGTGAGAAAAACCGATGGTGAGAGACAGTACGTTGCCCTTGGTTGCAGCACGATACCCGACGCCCACGATGTCAAGCTCGCGGGTGAATCCTTGAGAAACACCGGTTACCATGTTGTACATTTGAGTGCGGACAACGCCCTGGAGAGCTCCGGAACCTTCCTGCTTCTCATCACGAACCACTTTCAACTCCTGTCCTTCAACAGAAAGCTTCACGCCGTTCGGGAGTTTGAAATTCAACTTCCCTTTTGGTCCTTCCACCAGGACATTTTCGTCCTTGATGTTGATCTTTACACCTTGCGCCAATTTTACTGGGGCTTTACCTACACGTGACATAAATCACCAAACCTCGCAGAGAATTTCGCCGCCCACTTTTTGCTGGGCTGCTTTCTGGGTTGCCAATACGCCTTTCGAAGTTGAAAGAATGGAAATTCCCACTCCACCAAGAACTTTGGGGATTGCGCCTACACCTGCATACTTACGTACGCCCGGCTTGCTCACCCTGCGGATCCCGCGGATCACGCTTTCACCATGGTCGTCATACTTCAGGTAAACCTTGATGCTGACGTGGCCGCTATCATCCTTCAAGAGACGGAAGTTCTTGATGAACCCTTCGTCCTTCAAAACACGAACGATGTTCGCCTTGAGACGGGATGCCGGGATTTCAACCTTCTCGTGCTTTTCCGCACAAGCATTCCGAATTCTGGTCAGTAAATCTGCTACTGGATCTGTCATGCTCATATTCTTTTACCTCTTACCAACTTGACTTCGTAACGCCCGGAAGCAGGCCCTTGAGCGCAAGCCCCCTGAAACACAGACGGCACATGTTGAATTTCCTCAAATAAGCCTTGGAACGGCCGCAAAGAGGACAGCGATTTTTCGCCCTTGATTTGAACTTAGGAGTCTCACCCATTTTTACGAGTTTACATTTCTTAGCCAAGCTCTATCTCCTTACTTTCTGAAAGGCATGCCCATTTCGGTGAGCAGGGCCCTTGAATGTTCGTTGTTTTTTGCCGTGGTCACAATGGTGATGGTCATCCCACGCACGCTGTCGACCAGATCGTAATTGATTTCGGGAAAAATGATCTGCTCTTTGATTCCCAAAGAGTAGTTTCCGCGACCGTCAAACGCCTTGGGGCTGATCCCTTTGAAATCGCGTACGCGAGGAAGGGAAATCGTCACCAGACGATCGAAAAATTCAAACATGCGCGCACGACGAAGAGTAACCGCAACCGCTACCGCATTGCCCTTACGAACCTTGAACGCAGCGATCGCCTTTTTCGCGCGAGTCATGATCGGCTTCTGACCGGTGATCGCCATAAGGTCGTTCATCGCGCTATCCAGAACCTTCGGATTTCCGATGGCTTCTTTCACAGCACAGTTCACAACGATCTTCTCAAAGCGGGGCACTTCCATGACACTCTTGAAACCGAACTGCTTCATGAGAGCTGGAGCAACCACTTTTTCGTAGTGTTCCTTCATTCGAACAGTGCCTTCCGGAGAAAGCTTGAGTTCGCCGGCCGGAGTCACCTTCAGTGCGTTTGCAAGAGCCGCTTTTTCACGCTTGGTCGCCTTTGGGGCTGCCTCGGTCTTCGGCTTTGCTTCTTTTTTCTTTTCTGTATCTTTTGCGTCTGCCACGGATCAATCCTCCAGAATCACTTTTTAGCGGAAGCTGATTTTTCGATCAGCTCGCCTTTTTTGCCGCGCGTGAACTTGGTGGCACGAGTCGGCTTCTTGGTTGTAGGGCTGATGAGCATCACATTCGAGTAGTGAATCGGAGATTCCTTCTGAACGATGCCGCCCTGGGGGTTGGTCTGAGAAGGCTTCACATGGCGCTTTACCATGTTCACACCCTCGATGGTAAGCTTCATTTCAGCAACATCCACCTTCAAAACCTTGCCCTGCTTGCCCTTGTCTTTTCCGGCAGTCACGGCAACCATGTCATTTTTACGAATAAACAACTTTGTCATAATCGACCTCTATCCCGTTAAATCACTTCTGGAGCGAGAGAGATGATCTTCATGAAATTCTTTGCACGAAGCTCTCTTGCCACCGGCCCGAAAATCCGGGTTCCGACCGGTTCATTCTGGGCGTTGATCAGAACAGCGGAATTGTTGTCGAAACGGATGTAAGATCCATCCTTCCGATTCACTTCCTTCGCAGTTCTGACGATCACAGCCTTCATGATGTCTCCCTTTTTCACTTTGGAATTGGGGATCGCATCCTTCACGGATACGACAATCACGTCACCGATCGTTGCATATTTACGGCGGGTCCCGCCGAGTACCTTGATACACATCACGGAGCGGGCTCCGGAGTTATCTGCGACATCAAGTCTGGTTTGCATCTGAATCATTTGAAATCTCCTTTATCCTTCCTGATCAAGCCTTGTGGAGCAATTCCGAGGAAGCTGCGCGAATGATCTGTTCTACCGCCCAACGCTTCTCGCGGGAGAGCGGACGGGATTCGATGATCCGAACCAAGTCACCGGCCTTGGCGCGATTGCCTTCGTTGTGAGCCTTGAACTTGTTCGCCTTGGTGATGTACTTGCCGTACATTCCTTCACGAACCTGGCGCTCCACACGAACCACGCACGTCTTTTCCATCTTGTCGCTTACCACGGTTCCCACCATGGAGCGCTTGTGCGGACGCTTTGCGCCGGATACCGCCGCAGTGGTTGCTGCAGGAGCCGCTTTTGCCTTTGCCTTTACTGTCTTTGCTTTCGTCTCTGCCATAAATTCCTCAAAACCTACTTGGAAGTTTTCTGCGTGAGGAAAGTCTTCACGCGTGCGATTTCCTTGCGGAGCTTCCAGATCATTGCCGTATTCTCAAGCTGGCCGGTGGCAAGCTTGATCTTCGCTTCGAAAAGCGCCTTACGGTTGTCCACGATCTTCTGGTTCATTTCTTTTTCTGAAAGATTCTTCAATCCTTCCAACTTCTTCTTTGCCACTTGAAAATCTCCTTACTTTGCTGCCGCTTTCGCAGCCGCAGTTGCTTTCGCTCTCTCGGCTGATTTCGCAGCACGTTTTGCAAGCGCGGTAGCCTCGATCTGCTTGTTGATGAGCTTGAACTTCAGGGGAAGTTTGTGGCTCGCAAGGCGAAGCGCTTCGAAAGCCTCGTTCTGCGGAATTCCGGCCATTTCAAAAATGATCCGGCCTGGCTTGATCACTGCCGCCCACTCTTCCACACCGCCTTTTCCGGATCCCATCCGGGTTTCAGCAGGCTTCTTGGTGATCGGCTTGTGCGGGAAAATCCGTACCCAAATGTTTCCGCCACGCTTTACGTGACGGGTCATCGCAACCCGCGCAGCTTCAAGCTGTTTCGCTGTGATCCGGCCGCACTCTGCAGCCTGAAGTCCGAATTCGCCGAAGAAAAGAGCTCCGCCGGAGCCTTTTTCAGCTCGTCCGCGGTTCTTTCCCTTGGCTTGTTTTCTCCATTTCACTCGTTTTGGCGTCAACATGACCTATCTCCTGCCTCTCAATTCGTGTTTCCGCTGGCCTGAAGAGCTTTCGCTTCTGCCGCAGCTTGACGCTTCAGAGTCTGGGTTTCGCCACTGTAAACCCATACTTTCACGCCGATGATTCCGTAAACCGTGTGTCCTTCTGCGGTCCCGTAGTCGATGTTCGCACGAAGGGTGTGAAGAGGTACGCTGTCCTCGCTGTACCACTCGGCGCGAGCGATCTCGGCTCCACCGAGACGGCCTGCAACGCGGATCTTGATTCCTTTGATTCCCTGCTTGAAGGCTGCAGTCATGCACTTCTTCATTGCGCGACGGAATGCAACCCGCTTTTCGAGCTGGGCAGCAACGTTCTCAGCAATGAGCGTTGCATTGGCTTCAGGATTCTTCACTTCGATGATGTTCAAAAGAACTTCGCTGGAGGAGTACTTCTGGATTTCGCCACGAAGCTGGTCCACTCCCGCGCCCTTCTTGCCGATCACGATTCCGGGACGGGCCGTGTGAACATTGATCTTCACCTTGTTCGCAGCGCGCTCGATCTCGATCTTCGCGATCCCGGCGGAGAAAAGCTTGCTCTTGAGCTCTTTGCGAAGCTTCAGATCTTCATGGAGAAGCTTTGCGTAGTCTTTTTTCGCGTACCAACGGCTTTCCCAAGTTTTGGTGACGCCCAAACGGAATCCAACTGGATGTACCTTCTGACCCATGATCCTTCTCCTTACGCCTTCTTCGCAGTGGCCGTCTTCTTGGCCTTCTTGGTTGTAGTTTCAGCGACGAACACCTTGAGGTGGCTGGTGTACTTCAGGATCCGGCTTGCGGAACCTTTTGCGCGGGATTTGAAGCGCTTCAAGGTCGGACCTTTTCCTACAAGAATCCGGCTCACCACCAACTGGTCGATGTCCATTGTTCCCTTTTGCTCAGCGTTCGCAACCGCGCTCTTCAGAACGCCTGAGATCACGGAAGCGAGCCTGCGCTGAGGCGCGAGTGCGAGATAGTTCACTGCAGCCGCTACCGGCTTACCGCGAACTTCATCCGCAAGCATCCCGAGCTTTCGGGGAGTCACTCTGATATTTGTCAAACTTGCCATGGTTTCCATCATCATTCTCCTTCAGTGCCCTTACTTGGCTGCAGGGGCAGCCGCTTCTGCTTTCTTCTCGGCAGGAGTGTGTCCATGGAAAGTACGAGTCGGAGCGAATTCTCCGAGCTTGTGTCCAACCATGTTTTCGGTCACATAAACCGGTACAAACTTGCGGCCGTTGTGAACTGCCAGCGTGAGGCCCACGAAATCAGGCAGCACGGTGGAACGACGGGACCAGGTCTTGATCACCTTCTTGTCGTTTGCAGCTTTGGACGCCTCACACTTTTTCATCAGGTGGTCGTCGCAGAATGGTCCTTTTTTCAATGATCTTGCCACGTGTATTCTCCTTATTAAGCGCGTTTCACAATGAATGCGTCAGTACGCTTATTCTTACGGGTTTTGTAACCTTTGGTCGGCTTACCCCACGGAGTCGTAGGATGACGTCCGCCGGAGCTCTTGCCTT
The DNA here is from genome assembly GCA_947457605.1 of Bdellovibrionales bacterium. Taxonomy (GTDB): domain Bacteria; phylum Bdellovibrionota; class UBA1018; order UBA1018; family CAIMNF01; genus CAIMNF01. Next base: position 9,839 of record CANGWP010000020.1, read on the forward strand.
CACCACCGCCCATCGGATGGTCAACAGGGTTTTTCGCCACACCTCGAACGGTCGGACGAATCCCCATCCAGCGGGTTCGACCCGCCTTACCGATGGTGACGTTCTCGTGCTCGAGATTCGATACCTGGCCGATGGAAGCGCGGCAGTTGATATGGATCAAGCGGATCTCACCGCTTGGCATACGAACCTGCGCATACTCGGTTTCTTTCGCCATCAGTTGGCCGTAGCTGCCCGCAGAACGGGCAAGCTTTCCGCCTTTGCCTGGCTCTACTTCAATATTGTGAAGGAAAGTACCGACTGGAATGTTGAAGATTTGGAGGCTGTTGCCTGGCTTGATGTCCGCGCTATTGCTGGAAATCACCTTATCGCCGACTTTCAGTCCTTCTGCAGCGACGATGAAGCGTTTGTCTCCATCCGTATAGCTCACGAGTGCTATCCAGGCAGTACGGTTTGGATCGTACTCGATGGAAGCAACGGTTCCCGCAACTCCCTCTTTGTTGCGTTTGAAATCGATCAAACGATAGTGATGTTTGTGCCCGCCACCGATTTGCTGAACGGTGATGCGTCCGTGAACGTTACGTCCACCTGATTTATTCTTGAAAGTCCGGAGACGGTTTGGACGGCTCGGAAGCTCCGACTTCTTGGTCAGAACCGAGAAGTCCGCCACGGTCTTGAACCGGAGTGTCGGGGTTGTCGGCTTAAACGTTTTGACTGCCATAATCTATTCCTCTGTCACCCAATTATTGTTTCACTTGAAAAAGCTCAATCTTCTGGCCTGCAGCCAGGGTGATCACAGCTTTTTTCCAGTTGGAGCGCTTGTACTCGAACCGGCCGGAGCGCTTGTTCTTTCCATGCATCATGCTGGTGTTCACGGCCTTTACCTTCACCTTGAAAAGCTGCTCTACGGCAGACTTGATTTCAGGCTTCGATGCCGCTGCATCCACTTCAAACACGTAGCGATTTGCCACTTCGGCAAGAGCCGTGCTCTTCTCGCTCACTACGGGCCGCTTGATTACGCTATAGATTTTTTCTTGCATGTTACTTCTCCACTCCGAGGCGGGTTTCGATTGCCTTCACCGCGTCCTGGGTCATCATGAGCCAATCGTGCTTGAGAATGTCATATACGTTCAGACCTTCGGTACGAAGCATACGAACACCCTTCAGATTGCGCATGGAAAGTTCTACATTTTGATCCGCAGTTGCGATCACAAGAACCTTATCGAGCTTGAAGGTATCCTTGATCACTTTTTCCGCATCCGAGGTCTTTGGCTTGGCAAAAGTGAGCTTGTCGAGGACGATCACGCGAGCTGCCTTTACCCGGTCAGAAAGGGCGGAGCGAAGAGCTCCCTTGACCATTTCCTTTGGAGTGCGTTCCGCATAGGAACGAGGCTGTGGACCGAAATTCTGTCCTCCGCCCACCATCAAAGGAGAGCGAGTGGAACCCTGACGTGCGTTCCCGGTTCCTTTTTGCTTGAATGGCTTTGCACCACCGCCGCGCACTTCGGATTTTACCTTGGTTTTTGCGGTTCCCTGACGGCGATCCGCAAGTTGAGCCTTCACCACCTGGTGAACGAGACCACGATTGATCTCGGTTGCGAAAACCGCGTCACTCAGATTGATGTTGCCTACTTTTTCCTTTTTCTGATTGAAGAGTTCTAAAGATGGCATCTTACACCTCAGCCTTTACTGCTTTTTGAATGGTCACGATGCCGCTGATCGGGCCCGGCACGCTTCCGTGAACCAGAACGATTCCTTGGTCGAGATCAATCCGGACCACTTTGAGATTCTGGATGGATACTTTCTTATGGCCCATGTGTCCTGGCATTTTCTTGCCCTTGAACACTTTTCCCGGATCCGCGCGGTTACCGATGGAACCGATCTGGCGGTGGGAAACGGACGCACCATGAGACTTGAAGCCTCCGGCATAGTGGTAACGCTTCATAACGCCCTGAAAGCCTTTACCCTTGCTCACCGCGCTTACATCGATGAGATCGCCTGCCTTGATGAACTCGGCGGTAAGACTCATGCCTTCTGCCAAACCATCAATCCCCTTGTCATCCGCAACGCGGAATTCCTGGGCATGGTAAAATCCGGGCTGACCGGACTTCTTGAAATGTCCTTTTTCAGCGCTGTTTACGCGTGATTCTTTCTTGGGAAGAAATCCGATTTGAACCGCAGAATAGCCGTGCTTGTCGGATTTTTTCACCTGGGTGACTGTGTTTTTCTTGATTTCAATTACAGTTACCGCAAGAGAGCGACCATCTTCGCCGTAGACTTGGGTCATCCCGGCTTTTACACCCAAGATCCCGCCCAGTCCGGTCGAGAGCGTCGCAGTAGTTGCATTCGCTTTTGTTTCAGTTGTTTGTTCCATAACCTCACCTGTTTTTGGAGGCAGTCTCATCTTCGCGGTCTCCCGCGAGTGCCGACTCCGTTTTCAAAAATTTACGATTTGATCTCCACATCCACACCGGCGGAAAGATCCAGCTTCATCAAAGAGTCGATCGTTTGCTGAGTCGGCTCCACGATGTCCAGAAGACGCTTGTGGGTTCTCACTTCGAATTGCTCGCGGGATTTTTTATCCACGTGAGGAGAGCGAAGCACTGTGTACTTGTTGATTACTGTGGGGAGTGGGATCGGACCCCGAACGACCGCGCCGGTTCTCTTTGCGGTGTTCACGATTTCCCACACAGATTTATCCAAAACGCGATGATCAAACGCCTTGAGTTTGATGCGAATCTTGTGTTCTGCGACTGCCATAACATTCCTTCTTTCGTCGTCCTCTTTGCGGAGAAACCACCGACAATCGGTGAAATCCAACCACGCCAAGGAGCGCTTGAGGTTTTTTATTCAACTAACGACCGAATATGCTCTCATCATTCACAGTGACTGAAACTCAGAGACCCTTGTTTTTGAGGGAAAATCCCTCGTGACAAACGCCTTTCACCTGAATTTCGCCATTTACGCCTCGCCTCGGCTCTTCCTTTGGGGAGAGAGATGTCATCTGTATGACATTTTTAACCAAGACAGCCCGCGAAATGTAGTAGCAGAGCCAAATTTGGTGCGACAAGCGGATACTTATACCGAAGGCAACGCAAGAAGACAAGAGGAAAGATCGGAATCATCGGCCGGTAAGTTTAAATGCCGGAATCGACTGGATTCGTGGAACGGAATTCATGGTTCAGGAAGCAATTCCCGCATACGATCCAGACGCTGGTCCGTATTCCACTTCTTCCATTCGGGAGACTCAAAGAGCTGCTGGAACCTCTCCGGATCCTTTTCGCTCCCCTTCTTCATGAGAGACTTAAGCTGCTGCCCGTATTCCGAAAATGGAGCCGTAACTTCATTTTTCGGAATCAGCACTCGCTTGAAGCTTTCCTCCATTCGATTCAATTTCAACTCGAGGAAGTCGGGATTTGTGCCGGCATTGCCGCGCTTGGAGAGCAGATTCACCGTTTTGACCTGCTCCTTGGTCACTCCTTTTTCGAGAACCACCGCATTCGAGGGAAGTGTAGCGGATTCCGGAACGAAAACATCAATATAGTCATCTCCTGCAGTTCTCCCCCATCGCCCAGACCCCTGAACCACGGTAATCTTCCCGTCCTTCACGCTCGCAAGTCCCGGACGCGCCACCTGCTCCAGATTCAAAATCTCCCCTGTTTCCTGTCTTTTCAGAAGAGCCTTGTATTCGGTGCTGCTCGAGAGCATCTTGACATTCAAAGAAGAACCTCCCTGATTCACAGGGGAAACCACATGATAAGCTTCAGGATTCATTTTCATTTCCGCTTTGGGAAGGGGACCCCAGGCATCCTGCTTCAAATTTCTAGAGCCTTCACCCAGTTGCATGCGTAGCTCCTGGTATTGCTTCAGTGTAATCTTCGATTGTCCCTCGATTTTCTCGATTTTTTGGATCGCATCGACGGCCGCCCGCCCCGCGGACTCAAATCGCCCCGATCGATACCGCAGATCCGTGGACAACTTCTGGTTGAATCCCTTCAACCAAGAGTGACGCTGCTCCAGGATCCGATCCGCCGCGCGTTCCGCATCCCGATCAAAATAGGCGAGCACCGCGGGATCCGCCAACTCATCGGCGGATGCGCCTTCCTTTTTGAACTCCTCGACGATCCGTTCCCGCTCTTTCGCCACCAGAGACCGGCGCTCCGTGCGAATGGCCTCCAACCCCTTTTGATCCTTGGGAATGTCACCGTATCGCGCCAAATCGAGTTCAATCGATTTCTCCCAATGATCGGAACCATTCTTCAAATGAACCCGAAACGCCCCATCAGCATCCAGTTGGTTCAGGACTTCCGTGGTCGAAAGCGGAGCTCGATCCACCTGATCCGCCATCTGCTTGTGGACCTTGGATTCGAAGGATGAAAAATCCCTTGTTTTTCCCAAGGACCCTTTTGCCTGGTACAACCGGTCCTTGTGATCCGCCCCGAAGATATCGGTCACCGGTCTCTCATACTGTTGGCGAAAAAGATCCTGAACTTCCGACTCCCGGACTCCCCTCAATTCCTTCATCCCCTGTTTCAGATACTGCGTGGACTCATCCGCGGAGGCAAAGGATTGATACTCCTTCAGGGTTGCGGAAACATTCAAACCTTCCCCATCCAACGATTTGGTTCCGCCTTTCGTGAAACGATAAGTCTTGCCCGGTTTTCCATAGGTATGCCAATGCCCCGCCTCATGTTCGAGAATCTTTGACAAGGCAGCCCGTCGTTCAAACAGATCCCTTCTCAGTGCGATCACTTCATGGATGCCATCCGTTGCATTTTTTTGACCCTTTACCGTTTTTTTTCCAAGGTAAACTCCGTCAAAAGCGGCCGCACTCGGATCATTCGGAACGAATTCAACCACCTTTACATTCTTTTTTTTAAGTGCGACGAGCGTTTTCTTCAAAGGATCGCTATCGGGAATCTTATCCACAAGGATCTCCCGGTACTCATAATCGTACAGTGTATATTTCTCACCGGTCACAGGACTGTGCAGTGACACCTTTTGGACCGCGTTCTCCGGAAGTGGGGCTCCCTTGGCTCTCATGTCGAGTGAACGGGCGCCGGCCGCGGCTCCTGCGTCCCCCTTTTTCATGGCTTCTGACTTTTGAAGGAAGTCCTCCAAACGCTTGATTTCGGCATCAACATCGATTTTCTTCAGTGCCGGTACATCCTCGGTCTTGAAGTTCTTTTTGATTCTCCGAAGATCCTCAATCTGATCCCGCACCTTTTGATTGAAGCGCGGATCCGGTGGAAGTTCCCCCTCCAGCCGGTTTTTCAATGAATAACTGCGGAAGTCTCCGCTCAACTGATCCTCGATCTGTTTGCCCGCCGATCGCAGGCTCGATTCCAGGCTTTGCTGCTCCCCTTTCAGTTTCTTGAGGTTTTCAGCGAGTGATCGGGTTCTGATGTCGATTCGTGTTTCAGCGTCGCGGGCACCCTTCATCGAGGAGTTTCCGAAACTTCCACTATGGGTTTTCTTCATCTCCGCGAGTTCACTCAACGCGGCCTCTTGATCCGCGATCCGCTTCTCTATCTCAATCCTCTTTTGGCTTGAAGGCGCCCGCTTGCTCAATTCGGTGAATTCATCATTCATGCCGGTGCCACTGTATCTCTTTTCGAATTCCCCGAGAGTCGTCAGCGACTCATCCACACTCTTGGAGTAGGATGGGGCCGGGGCCTGGATTGAAACCGGAACCGGCTTTGACGCGCCGTCGGGTTCGATCCGTTTTCTCTTCAGCATTTCCGCCCATTCATCCCGTGTTTTTCCGAGTTTTTTCTGAAGGATCGGGTTCGAATGGATCATCCCCTTTTCACCCAGAAGGTCCGAAAGTTCTTTGAGCTCTTTGTCCAGGGCCGGATCAAAGCGGGTCGCACCAAACTTCTGCGTGTAAAGTTCATTTCTTCGATCAATCAACCCCTGAAGTTGGGACTGAAGCTCTTTGGGTTCGGCTGAGGCAAGGAACTCCTCCATCTTCGGCTTCGAGTTCGGGACCTCTTTTATTTTCCGGATATCAAAACCGCCGGCATCCGCCCCCACCACTCCGTCCACCATCAGGTTCTCGCGAGTGCGCGCATCCAACCCGGCTTCTGCGAGGATCCGATTCTTCTCGGCAATTTGATTTCGTGTGTAGTTGCCCTTGGCGGCACGTTTGCCGTCCTTGCCGATTTTGCCCTCCCCCACCAGGTGGGCCTTCCAAACGGCCTCTTTTTCAGACTCTGTGAGCGGTCTTCCAGCGGATTTCTCGGCCAAGACATCCGTGATCGCCCGCTCCTTGGATTCATGGAGCCGGATTTTTTCATCCAGATCCTTGAGAAGTCGCTTGTCTTTTTCCGACAAATTGGACTTTGAGCGAATCCGCTCCGCGGCAGCCTTGGTGGCCGCCTTCTCATTTTGAACCGCTCGGATCTCACTGCGCTCGGTATCGGAAATCACGCCGGAGTTCCGTCGTACTTGCTTTCGATCCGCCACACGCTCCGACCGAGGGTTGCTTGAGGATGATTTTCCCTCCGACACGATTTGCGGCCCCGACTCCGAATCGGCAACTTTGTTTCCGGGATTTCCTGAAGAAGACTCTCCGCCTGCCCCGACTTGCCCCTTTTGCCCGGAGTCCGCCACCTTGTCTCCTTTGGGCGCATCCGCACCCTCATCGGCGAATTTCGCACCCTTGGCCTCCATTCCGGCCAATGCGGTCCCCGGCTTGGTCGGGCGCTTGAACAGGTTCTGGCCGGCATTGAAAACCCGCTTGTTCAAATCGGCATACCATTTGATGAATTTTTTCCCTTGGTCGGCGGGGAGCTTCACCACCTTGACCGCGCCCTTTGCCATGGGGAGTTTCTCGAGGGTCCGGATCACCGCCTTTGCGGATCCCGACAATGCTTTCAGGGCAAAAATGCCAGCCTTTCCGGCTAATTTTCCTGCGGCAAGCGTACCTTTGCCCGCTGTCCTCATGCCTTTTCCCGCCAAATTCGCTGCTTTGGCCAACTTCGGAAACTTGTTTGCCAAACCTGCTTTGGCAAACTTTCCGGCTTTCGATCCTTTGGCGAGGATTGAGACAACCCTGGCCCCCACACCCGTCATCTTGATTGCAGCTGTGGCAACGCCCGTAAAGAATGCCGCCACTATTTCGGTAGCCAAATACCCCATCACTGCGCAGGCTCCATTGATCGCCTCTTTGCACGACAAGCACTCCCAGCCACTTGAGGGTTTCTTGCAAGTGCTCAGATGGGCAACTCCGGACCATTCCTGGCAGAACGCGTCTTTCATCATCCATTCATTGATACCGTTCCAGATCCCGCCCACGAACTTCTTCATGGACTCACCCGGTTCTTTGATGAAATCCCCGATCAGGCCGCCCGCAGATTTTGCAAACTGAACGGTTTTGTAACTGGAAGCATCATCGATTTCATAACTCGCACCAAAAAAATTCAACATCCCCTTCCCAAGGTTCTTGGTCCCCATCCATGCATCCTGAGCAAGACCGCTGATCGCCTGACCAGCGAGACTCAACAGACCCTTCACTGCTTCCCAAAGGGACTTGATGATGGCGGTCGCCGCTTGAACAGCACAGTTGTCACGATGGGTGTCACAGGAGCCAGTTTTGATGGGGATTCCCATGGAAATCGCGGAGCCTGCCGCACAAAGGATGTCCTTTCCGCAGTTTCCTCGCTTGGCCTTTTCCTCCTTGGTGCACCCGGGCTCGGTATTTTCCTCAATATTCTTGGCTGCTTCTTTTACTTCCTTGAACCCCGGAGGAACCACTCCACACGCTCGATCTTGGATCTCCTTGAATCTTGTTTTTTCATTCACCCGGTCCAGAGCCCTCAGATTCGCAAGCGCGACATCGCGCGCCTGCTTGCAATCAATCGTCTGCCCCTCCACAACGACCGAAGCATACATGCTCTTTTTGTCAGGGGTCATGCAGTGGTTTTCCACCAATTGAAGAAGCCTCTGGGTATTGTCGAATGCCTCATCATAGTTCTCGGGATCGACGCCGGGCGCTTCCCGCGGAGCCTGATCCGAACCGCCCGCCGGGTCCTTGGAGATCCGATTGTAGAGGGCGGTGCAAAGAGAATAGTTCGAACTCCCGTAGGGCTCGGAGCTGCAAAGATTGTCCGCTGCCTGCTGAACCTCCTGAAGGACATTCGGATTGCTTGCGAGAACCCCATTGATCTCCTGATCATGCTTTGCCGAATCATTCAGATATTCCGCATGACAGACCTGGGTTGCCTGCTGCCTGAAATCATCTGAAATGCAAACATTCCCAAAAATGGCGGGGTTGCAGGCAAGCTTGCCCGAGCCGCATCCACCCAGGCCCTCGGGCTCGGCACAGACGCGCCTTCCCTTGCCAATCTTTTTCCAAGAACTCTTCCAGCCCGCAAAAAAACACGAATCGGAATTTTCCTGGGCAAACGCTCGCGGCAGTCCGAAGTAGCGCTGAAAAAGATCGCGTGCGCCCTTGATTCTCGCGTCGAGACCATCATATCGCTCTTCAATCGATGGATCCTCGGCGGCCTGGTGCTCCAACTCGTACTGAAGGAAAAAGTCCCGGAGCGCCCGTAGGGATTCCGCCCGCCCCTCGGGGGTGGAGGAAGCCTTTTTCCAGGCTTTGGAAATCTCCTCCCTGGAGCGACCTCCCACAGTCCCGGCATTTTTTTCACACCGGAAGCTCTCGGCCACCTTCCCGAGCATCACCCCATCCGAACCGGAGCGATTCGCAGCATGCAGTGATTTCAAATGAAACATGCGCTTTCCGCACATGAGGAAGTAACTCGTCTGAACCTGGGGCACCCCGTTCAATTCATATTCAAAACCGATCCGATACCCGTCAATCCGGTTCTTTTCATTCCGGATGACCTCGTAGGGAAGTTCCTTGAGCCACTTGCCACCCTCCTGTTTTGAGAGCCAGGCCTTTCTCTTTTCGTAATAAGTGGCCGCATCCCTCTTCAATTGCCCGTGCTCAAAACGGACGTTCTCGAGCTCCATGTCATAGACCCCGATGTTCGGACGGATCCCCGTCTTTGAGTCCATCGGTCCCACGAGGCTGAGACCCACCCCCCAGAGTTTTTCCACCGGGGCTAAGCCGCCCTGATTCTCAAACCCCACCTGGTAAACGCCAATGGAATGAAGTTTGGGACTTTCCCGCGAAAGCTTTTTGATCAGCCTCTCGCCTTCCGCATCCGACATTTCCGTGATTTGAGCGGAAGCACCGGGATCAAAGGTGTTCGCACGCGCGGGGATCCACACCTGAAAGATCATCGAGAAACAGGAAAACAAAGCGAGGATTCGTCCAAAAAAGGATCCTTCCATACCCTTGCTCCTCGTCAGAAACCGAAAAGATCATGAGCAAAACCGTGCGCCAGGAAAGATCACCACTCCCCTTAAATCCAAAAGGATCAAGAGGTCAGTTCATCAAACTCCGAAACCAGAGGGCCTTTGCGGCAAAATCCCGGCACGAAGCTTGATCTCCTGCAGGACCTGGGCTGACACCGGAGAATAATGCGAGAACTGCATCGAGAAGGTCGCGCGCCCCTGGGATGACGACCTGAGTGCGGTTGAGTAACCAAACATGCGGGAGAGCGGTACCTCAGCGTCAATAATCTGAAGCTCCCCTCTTGCGTTCATGCCGTGGATCTTTCCGCCGCGGGCATTGAGATCCCCGATCACCGAACCCATGTAATCGCCAGGGCACACGACTTCGCATTTCATGAGCGGCTCCAAAATGAGTGGTCCGGCCTTTGCGGCCGCATCCTTGAATGCCATCGCCGCTGCCACCTTGAATGCGATATCCGAAGAATCGGTTTCGCTGAACGAACCACCGGTAAGGGTCGCCTCGATGTCCATCGCAGGATAGCCTGCAAGCACGCCACCCGACATGGCCTCTTTCAAGCCCGTTTCAACCGACGAAACAAACTGGCGTGGAATCTGAGTCTCGGTGGCCTTATTGGTAAACACAAACCCCTTGCCACGCTCAGAAGGCTTTAGCTTCACCACACAATGCGCGAACTGACCCTTCTGGCCTTCGCCCTGGCGAACAAACTTCGCATCTCCCTGGGCTTCGCTCGAAATCGTTTCTCGGTACGACACTTGCGGCGCACCCACGTTTGCCTCGACTTTGAACTCGCGCTTTAGGCGATCAACAATGATTTCAAGGTGCAGCTCGCCCATTCCGCTGATCAGCGTTTGGGCGGTGTCCTCGCTCTGAAACACCCGGAAGGAAGGATCCTCGACCGCGAGTCTTGCAAGAGCGGCACCGAGCTTTTCCTGATCGGCCTTGGTCTTTGGCTCGATTGCGATCGAAATCACGGGCTCCGGAAACTCGATCTTCTCAAGCAGAACCTGGCGTCCTTCCGAGCAAAAGGTATCGCCCGTGGTCGCAAGCTTAAGGCCCACAATGGCTGCGATATCACCGGCGCTTACTTCAGAGACTTCTTCTGACTTGTTTGCATGCATTTTTAGCAGGCGATTCGCGCGCTCGCGCTTTCCTTTGTTGGTGTTCCAGAACACCTGACCCGACTCGAGTTTTCCCGAATACACGCGGATGTAGGTCAGCTGCCCCACAAAGGGATCCGTCATGATTTTGAATGCAAGAGCCGCGAAAGGCTCGGTGGGATCAGGCGTGCATTCGATTTCTTTTGATTCATCGGTCGGGTGATGCGCGATCACTGCCGGCAGATCAACCGGGGATGGTAGAAAATCCACTACGGCATCGAGAAGCGTTTGCACACCCTTGTTCTTAAAGCTTGCTCCACAGGTGACCGGAATCACCTTAAGCTCGATCGCCCCGCGCCTGAGCGCCGCTTTGATTTCGGAGACGCTTGGTTCTTCGCCGCCCAAAAACTTCTCCATGACGCTTTCATCAAAATCCGCGATCTGCTCGATGAGGTTCTGGCGGTATAGGTCGGCTTCATCTTTCAAGTCTTCCGGAATCTC
>CANGWP010000021.1 GCA_947457605.1 Bdellovibrionales bacterium
GCTTTTGCTTTTCCATGATTCAACTCCTTGAGGCGAAAGGCCAACTTAGCTAAAAACCATCGCAGAATCCAGCCTTTTGTGGTACCTTTGCCAGCATGTTTGGTTTAAGCGGTGGACATCTTCTCATTCTTGCAATTGTGGTTCTGCTTTTCGGCAACCGCAGACTTCCCGAGCTTGGCTCTGCCCTCGGTAAGGGAATCGGCGCGTTCAAAAAAGGCCTCGAAGGCAAATCCAATGACAAGGATGATCCGGATCAGCGCAACCGACTCACATGAACGCTCCGCTCGAGTCCATCCCCGAACATCTTCGCGAATACATTACCGAGCAAGACCCCTCCCTTTACACTCCCATGGATCAGGCGGTTTGGCGTTATGTCATGCGCGTCTCAAAAGCATTCTTCGCGGTTCATGGCCACCCCCTCTACATTCACGGGCTCAGTGCCACCGGAATCTCGACCGATCGAATTCCCCTGATTTCCGAAATGGATACGGCCTTACGAAAACTCGGCTGGCGTGCTGTTGCCATCAACGGATTCATTCCGCCTGCCATTTTTCTCGAATTCCAATCCCTCAAAATTCTTGCGATCGCCTGTGACATCCGAAAGCTGGAAAACATCGGTTACACCCCGTCTCCCGACATCATCCACGAAGCGGCAGGACACGTGCCGATTGTTGCGGATCCGGAGTACCGCAAGTATCTCGAAGCCTACGGTGAGGTGGCGCGGAATGCGATCATCACCAAGGCGGACCTCGAGCTTTACGAAGCAGTATTCAATCTATCCGAAGTCAAGGAAGACCCGCACTCCACCCCCGAGCAGATCGCGGTGATTCAAAAAAAATTCGAAGAGGTTGCAAGCCGTGAAGCAAAGCCATCAGAGGCGGCCCTTCTCACTCGCATGGCGTGGTGGACCACCGAATATGGCCTGATCGAGAGCGCAGGCGCCCCTCTGATTTACGGCGCAGGACTTCTTTCTTCCATCAGCGAAAGCTTTCACTGTTTGAGCCCCGAAGTGAAAAAAATCCCCTTCAGCCTGAAAGCAAGCATCAACACCTCTTACGACATCACACGCCCGCAGCCTCAGCTTTTCGTGGCTCAGACCTTTCAGGACCTCACTCTCGCTCTTGATGAATTTGCAAATACCATGGCCTTTCGACAAGGTGGCGCTTATGGATTGCGGCTTGGGGTCGAGGCCCAGAATACCGTAACCGCGGTTCTGGATTCAGGAGTTCAGCTCACGGGAATCCTGAAAGATGCCTTGTTCACTTCAAATGGCGAAGAAGCGGGTTTTGTTCTGTCGGGGAACAAGCAATTTTCATTTCATGATGTGGCATCATCCGGCATCCCACCCCACCTTATGCCCGAGGACATTTTGATCCCGCTTTTCAATCCCGGGGTATCCGAAACCCCTCTTGAGGAAGTCTTGCGCAAGATCCATGGAAGCGGGCTGCACACCCGATCGGGGTTACGACTCCAGGGCAGGTTTCACAAAACAGTGGAGCTTGGAAAGGGTGGAAAAATCCATCTTTTAGAACAGGCAAAGATCACCGACGAAAAGGGAAGAGTGATTTATTCGGATCCCTCAAGGCTTTATCCTCTGGCTCTTGGCAGTCGAGTGGTTTCCGTATTTGGCGGAGCTGCGGATCGAAAGGTTTTTCTCCTGAATCAACGGAAGCCCTCTAAAAAGGTGCAGTCCCACAAAAGCAACCTTACCCCTGAAAACACAACCCTGAACTTTCTGTATCGCCAGGTGCGGGAATTTCGCGACAGCGGCGAGACCAACCTCAGATATCTTGATACCGTCTTCAAGCAGCTGGAGCAGTATTTTCCGGAAGATTGGCTCCTTCGACTGGAGCTGCTCGAAATCTACTCCGAACGAGAGCCTGACAATGTGATCACTGCGAAACTTTACCAATCGCTTGAATCGTTGCGAAACCGGCTTCCGGAGCGAAAAGAAATGATTGAGCGGGGACTGGAGCTGATATGAACTGGATATCTGCGGGGGCGTTTCTCGCATTTTTGGGTGTTGCACTCGGGGCATTTGGCGCGCATGCACTGCAAGAGCGAGTGGAGCCCCGCGATCTTGAGATTTTCAAAACTGCGACCTACTACCTGATGACCCACGCATTGGCGATGATCGGCTTTGGTTTATTTCAGGCAAAAGAAGGGTGGCCAGGCTGGTGCTTTCTCTTCGGAATTTTTGTATTTTCCGGAAGCCTCTACCTGTTGGTTTTTAGCGGAATTAGGATTTTCGGGGCGATTACCCCGATCGGAGGCCTGCTTTTCATGGCTGGCTGGATCGGCTTTGCGCTCGAAGCGAGAACCCGTGGAGCCTTAAAATGAGCGGAACCTCGGCAAACCCTGCCTCTTCAACCCCCCTTGCCTTGATTGCCACAATTTCAAGACTGGTAACTCGTGTCACTGACCGGATCACCGGCGATCGCTCCGAGTTTCCGCTTTTGGTGGCAACAGTCACTACTGAAGCTCTGCGACGATGCGGAATTGATGCCAATGTATTTTATGGCGAGGCAGCGTGGATCGAAGTCATGGAAAACCAGTCCGTAATGTGGGCGGGCTGTTGGGGGGAGAACACCCATTTTTGGACCGTGACCCCTTTTGGCGAGGTCGTTGATTTGAATACGAGTGTTTCCCATCGAAAAAAATCCCATCAGAATCCTGATCACCAACCCAAGTTCTCTCCCCCTCTCCTTTGGTCAAAGGAAGTGCCGGCCTTTTATCGATACAACCCGGGCGGGATTGCAGAAGTGGAACTTGATTCCGAACGGGATCGGCGCTGGTTTGAGTTGTGTCTGGCCGAGATCAACGAGAAGCTCGGTGACCTGAGATCCTTGATGGAAACCCCTGAAAGCGAGCTTGATTTTCCGGATGAACCAATCCTCTGCCCCGGACGACGAATCTTGGATGACGGAGCCCAGACATTCCGGCATTTCGACCGTGCCCTTGCGGTTCAAGGCATCCCGGAACGACCTTTTTAGTTCACATTTTGGACCTGTTTCGCGTAGGATGTCGCCCATGAACAGACTTAAGGCATTGGGATGGATCGGTGTTTTTACTCTCGCGGTGAACGCGAAAGCCGCGGTGAACAGCATCAACGTTCAAACCTACAACCCATCCACCTCGGATCGATTTGTAATCCTTGAAGACGGATTCCGCTCCGAGTGGCCGAATACTGCGCGTTTTTATTTCGGAATGAACTACAACTATGTTTCCGAACCCTTTGTCGCACTCAACAGCACAGGAACTGCAAAGCTCGGGAACATCATCGATAACATCCAAACCATCGATACTTTTCTGGGGATCAAACTTTCCAATAACTTTGGCATCTTCATCGGGGCGCCCGTTCACTTTGTGACTTTTCCCGTGGTTCCCATCGGCCCCGAATATCAGACCGGCAGTGTAACTACTTTCGGAGACCTGAAAATCATGGGGAAAATCCGACTTACGGATGATGCAAATGCAACTTCAATTGCCCTGATTCCTGAAATTCACCTTGCTACGGGAGACACCTACAATTTCGTGTCCGATGCCTCGACCTACATCGCCTTGCGTGCAACCTTGGAGCGGCAATTCAAAGACTGGACGATGGTGATAAACCTCGGGTATGCATCTGCGATGAATGCGATCTACATTAACCCCCCCGAATTTCCAAATGGAGTTGATTATCGCAAGCGTCTGATTGTGGGTGTGGGCGGCTTTCTTCCCTTCAATCAAGATTGGGGTATGAATTTTGAGCTTCAAAGCATCAGCATGATTCCCTTCAATGCAAATATCTCTCCCAACGATGCTTATCTCGGCTTCCGCTACGGCTCCCCGGATGGACTGGCCTTTACGGCTGGGGCCGCGGTGGGTCATGTCGGAGGACCACAAGGTCAAGACCTTAGGGCCATCGCCGGAGTACGCTATACTCTATTTGAAAAGGAAAACCGGGCTCCCAAGCCACTTTCCAACTAATGCAGAAGCCCTGAGAGTTTGGTTAAGTATTTGATTTTTAAATAAAATAAATTAAATTCCGTTGCCCAACCCACTTCACCGATCTGCAATCCCAATTCTTGACCAAAAAAAACATCCATTATACCCTGTTAAGAAAGGGGATGCTTTTCCACCATGTTCATTAAAAAGTGCGGGATTTTACTGGGAATGGGATTAGTGGCGCAGGGACTCTTCACAGGATGCGCTAACAATGTTTCAACTGAGGGCATTGATGAGGTGGCCCAGCAAATTGGGGATGTGATGGCCTCCGTGGATGAATTCGGAGGACTCAATGGAACTTTGAGCCAGTATCAAAAATCCTTCCTTCAGATGGAAAATCGCCTCGATCCTCACTTCGAACTCCCTGGCATTCTTCCAAATGCCTTTGCCGCATCGTGTGCCGGGGGAACGTTTCAGGGCTGCAACTCCCAGCGCACCATCCTAAAGGAATTCAACAACTGTAGCATCGGGCTTGCAACCTTTGATGGCTCGGTTTCCCTCACCTGGGGAGGTTCCGGATCGGGGTGCTCTCTGGGAATTCCTCCGAGCCCGGGCGCCAACATCACACGTTCTCCGAACTTCTCGGTCACGGGGCTGAGAGGCGCAACCCTGGAGGTTTCCAAAGAAGGCGCCATAGGGCAGCGACTCACTTACGAAACGGGCCTGGGACCAAATGCGCGCTTCAATCTTTCGAGTGATGGAATCAGAAGGATCTTCAAGCTTTCAAATGGCAGTCGCCTTTTGGATTTTACCTCAAGCACTCTGGGTGGCCAACCGCTTGTACTTACTGGTTCCGCGCGGGCGGGCAGAAAACTATCGGGCGGGGTTCTTCGCGTGAAAAACAACATGGAAGATCTCTACTGCGACTTTTCTCCCACAGATGTAACCTGGGCTAACGGTTGCTCATGCCCGATTTCCGGCTCCTGGCAAGCAACCTGTTCGGATGGAACATCAAGCAGCATTGAAATCACGGGGTGTGGATCCGCAGAGTTCACTTTTGGCACCGAAACCCAGACCATCGCATTTGATCGTTGTGTTGACTTGAATTGACCAAAAAGCCCGAACCGACACCCACAAGCTTCTGGGTATTTCCTCAAACTTCGTAATTGAAACTTACACTGATCCGCGTGCCCTTCACCCGGTTCGGAGGAACCTCATGTTTGAGCCAACTTTCGAATAAGATGATCTCACCGGCTCTGGGAACCAGATCTTCTTGAATTTTCCGCGCAGGAGATGCCATGAAAAGTGGTGCCCGGGGATCCTCAACTCGCAGTGGACTTGAGCCCCTCGGTACCTCCACGTAAAAGGTTCCACTCACTACGGAATGGGGGTGATGATGAAAGGCGTGATAGCACCCTTCCGGCATGAGATTCACCCAAAGGGAAGTGAGCTTCAATTTGCAGTTTGCCTCAAAGAAGCCAAGTTTCCGTACGAACAAATGCACTTCCTTATCGAGCGCCTCTTTCAACCTCTCAAAGACCGTGAACTGAAGATGAAGCTCGGACAAAGAACCATAAGAAGTGTATCCCTTCGGATAGTTTTTCTTGCTCCATTTCAGCCCGGCCTGATCCATCGCAGGCATCTTGAGCGCCGTGTTTTTGATTCCCGTTAAGAGTGCGAGTGGAATGCCCAGCTTCTTCTTTTCAATCCTGGTTTCAAAAAAAACCTTCATTCTTTTTCTTTCTCGGGAATCTCATGTTTGATCACAGCCTCGATGCCCTTACGGAACTGCTGCCAGTACGCTTTTGCGAACGCCGGGTTCGCAGTCGGAAGCTCCAAAGTGATGGTGGGAATGCCAAGCTCAATGCCAGAGTAATTTCCAAGGGAACCAGGGAAAAACCCTGTTGATTTTGCCTTGATCTTGACTCGAAGCTCCTCGCACTTTTTGACATAGCCCACATCAAATCGATCGAGCTTCAAATGATCCGGACCATCATAATCGAGGACATTCAGAGGGGAGTGAATGGAAATGATTTTGGAAGGCTTCACCTTGTCAATCATCGCCTTCTGAAATTGGGTCTCAGGCTCCGAATCAGGTTTATAGCCGGGGAACCTTCGCTTGTCTGATTTGAATTTCGTTTTCCAGGAGGAAATCGCCTGAGTCTTCCAATCCTGCGTCCCGAAATTTCGATTGCAGTCGACGCCATGTGCATTGGTTCTGGTTTTCGGAAACCCGAAGAATCCGTCGGGATTCACCAATGGCGCCAGAACCAAACGGGTGTTTGGAAAGCTCTTCATGTTTTCCCCGGCCCATTTTGCGAGTTCAAAGCCGACATAAAGAGGGGTGATTTCATCGCCGTGAACCATTGAAAAAATCAAAGTGCGATTTGTTGCATTATCGGGACCGAATTCTGCAAACACAAGAGGCCGTCCCTGCACCGAGGTACTCTCGTAGGTCCACTTGATTTTACCGCAGGGAGAATCTCCCCACTTTCTTTTCTTAAATGCCTTGTCAAGTCCTTCGCAAAGCGAGGGAACATCGGTTTCGATCTCATCGGCGGTCGCTGGCGAGTTTAGACCGAACAGCAAGCCGAATAAAACAGCCTTTTTCAAAATCCAATCCCCTCTCACGGCTGCTCCTTCTTTTTTTTCCGGTGTTTTGCCCAAAAACGGTATCCCACCACAAGAAGGGAAATCACGATCAGCGCAACGATTCCTCCCTCCACTTTCTTGATCCATTTGATGACCGATTCAAGAAAATCCCCGAAATGATAAACCGAATACACAATTGCCGGAACACTCAGAATCGCCGCAATTCCATCAAAAAAAATCATCTTCCGATAGGGATAGTGAAGAAGGCCCGCCGCAAAAAACACGGTGGATCTGACTCCTGGCATGAATCGGGCCGAGAACAGAAGTTTGGATCCATGCTCATGAAGGCGAATGCGGATTCCTTCGATTCTCGTTTCATCAATGAATGCCCGGAAGGGCCACTTCGTGATCAAACGTCTTCCGAATTTTCGACCCAGGAAATAGACCAGCGAGTCCCCGATGAGCACCCCGCCCAATCCGACCGCAATCATGAGCCAGACATCGCAAACACCGTAGTAAGTCAGGATCCCGCCCGCAATGAGAGTAATGTCCTCTGGAATTGGAATTCCAAGGCCGCACGCAAGCAGGATCAGGAAGATCGCCAGATAGGGGATCGGCCCGTAGTAATCGATCAGAAAATCGACGATTAAATTGAAATCCATTTTCGGGTCCTAGTAGACACGAACTTTCACTTTTTTGAAAGAGGGTGGGCCTTAAGATAAGAGTCCTGGATCTCGCCGAGGTTCAGGTGGGTATAGCGCTGGGTCGTAGAGAGCCTGGAATGACCAAGAAGCTCCTGAATGCTCCGAAGATCCGCCCCCGCACTCAAAAGGTGCGTGGCGAAGCTATGGCGGAGCGCATGGGGGGAGATTTGGCGATTTTCATCAATCCATTCAGGGGAAAGCGTTGCAGCCCGAAGAAGAAGCCGCGCAAGAATGTAGGCGATTCCTCGCGAGGTAAGAGGGGTTCCCCGATACCCCAAAAAGACCAAGGACGGATCTCGGGGCTCAGGTCTGACACTCAGGTAATCCTCCAGCGCCTTCCTGGCAGGCCCGGGAAGAGGCAACCACCGTTCTTTGCGACCCTTACCTGTGACCCGGACCCATCCGGCTTTGGATTCGAATGCCTCGCGGGTCAGACCCGCAACCTCGCTTACCCGAAGCCCGCAGCCGTACATCAACTCAATCAAGGCCAAATCCCGACTTCCTGTCCAGCTGGAGAGATCAGGGGCCCGAAGCAACTCAAGAATTTCCTCGATTTTGAAGAACTCCGGAAGCTTCTGCTCGGTTTTGGGAGAAGGGATCAGGGCAAGCCAATTTCTTTCCACAACCCCCTTGCGCTTCAGATATTTGAAAAACGTTCGAAGCGCACTCATCTTCCGCGCAACTGAAATATTTTCGTTCTGTTGCATCAGGCCTCCAGTGAAGGAGCGGAAGTGAATTGCCTGGATCTGGGAAAGCTCGGAGCCGTACTGAATCTCGAATTCCACCCTCAAATGTTCTGCAAACTGCAGAAGATCAGTCTCATAAGCTCTGCGCGTCTCGGGTGACCAATTCTTTTCATTGATGCCATACTCGAGGAAAGCATGGATCCAATCCTTTACGGTTGCTGGCATACTCCACATAGTTTAATTCAAAAAGGATGCAAACGGTTCATATTATTGGAGCGGGTCTGGCGGGATCCGAGTCCGCCTGGTTTTTGGCGGAAAAAGGCGTTCAAGTTGTACTTCATGAGATGCGGCCCACTCACAACACTCCTGCACACAAAACCGCCCAGTGCGCGGAACTCGTTTGCTCCAATTCCCTGAAATCCAAATCACCGGTATCCGCTCCTGGAATGATGAAAGCCGAAATGCGCATGGTGGGTTCGCTTGTTCTTCAGGCCGCCAACCTCGCCGAGGTTCCCGCAGGAGAGGCGCTCGCTGTGGATCGGGATGTTTTTTCAAACTACATTACCGGGAAACTCAAGTCTCATCCCAACATCACACTGCAAACGGGAGAGGTGACCAGACCGTTCGAGGGTCCCGGCGAAATCACCCTGATTGCGAGCGGTCCGTTGACATCGGACGCTCTTGCCTCCTGGATTGCAGAAGCCACCGGTCAGGAGGATCTTTATTTCTACGATGCGATTGCTCCCATCATCGACGCCTCGAGCATTGACATGGGCTCAGCATTCACCGCAAACCGCTACGACAAGGGTGGCGAGGAGGCTTATATCAATTGTCCACTCTCCAAGGAGGAATACGATGACTTCATCGATGCACTTCTCACTGGCGAAATGGTACCCACGAAGAACTTCGAGAAGGAAAAATATTTCCAGGGATGTCAGCCGATCGAAGCCATTGCAGCAACCGGCCGCGACTCCCTTCGTTTTGGACCGATGAAACCTGTTGGCCTCACTGATCCCACTACCGGCCGCCGCCCCCATGCAGCGGTTCAGCTTCGTCCCGAAAACAGATCAAAGACCGCATACAACATCGTAGGCTTTCAAACCCGTTTGAAATACGGCGCTCAAACCAAAGCGCTTCGACTGATTCCCGCCCTGAAAAATGCCGAATTTCTTCGCATGGGATCCATGCACAGAAACACATTTGTTTGCGGACCAAAGGCCCTACGGCCCGATCTCTCGCTCAAGGGACACCCGAGGGTTTATCTTGCGGGACAAATCACCGGAGTTGAGGGCTACCTCGAATCCGCCGCCTGCGGAATGCTTGCCGCGATCTTCATTCACGCGCGGATTCTGGATCGACCCCATTCCGCTCCGCCATCAAACACCGCTCTCGGAGCCTTGTTATCCCACGTTACCGCTTCCGATCCGGATCGATATCAACCCAACAACATCCAGTTTGCACTTTTTGATCCAAAGTTCTTTGAGGGAACAGATGGCTTGAAAAAGGATGCCCTTCGCGAGACGCTATCAAAGCAAGCGCCAAACCACTTCAAACACTGGATGAACTCATGCGAAATGCTCTTTTTGTCTTCCTAGGTGCCGGTCTCTGGGCAACCGACACCCTGTTCCGCCAACCCTTGATGCACGATCTTTCGGCACTGACGGTTGTTTACTTCGAACACATCATTGCGACTCTTGTGAGTTTCATCTGGGTACTTTGGTTTGCCCGCCGTGATTTTTTCATGGGTTTCACCCAGACCCTGGGCGCCGTACTGATTGGTTCACTGGGTTCTGTCCTTGCGACTCTTTGTTTTACCGAGAGCTTCAAGTTCGTGAATCCGAGCGTCTCGATCCTGCTGCAAAAAGTGCAGCCCCTGATCGTGATCGGTCTTTCCCGGGTCTTCCTCGGAGAGAAGATCACCCGCACGTTTTTTCTTTGGGCCACGCTAGCCCTGATCAGCGCCTTTTTCTTGAGTTTCCCCGATGGCTTCCGCCTTCAAACCTTGCTCAGTCAGGCCAACTATGGAGCCGCCCTCGCATTTCTTGCGGCAGTTCTTTGGGCGACTTCCACCGTTATCGGAAAGGCAAGCTTGAAGAGTGCCAATCCGGCCGCCCTTTCTTTTTGGCGTTTCGCCTCCGGGCTGATTCTTCTTTTGGTAATCATGCGAAAGTTTCCGACGGCCCAAATCGAAGTCCCCTTTGTGTGGGGTCAGTGGAATGTTCTCCGGTCCATCGCGTATATGGCGATCATCCCGGGTTTTCTGGGGGTTTACCTCTACTATCGTGGATTGCAAAAGGTGCGGGCATCCAGCGCCACTCTTCTTGAACTATCCTTTCCTCTCACTGCCGTGGCGATCAATACCGTGTTTCTCGATCTTCATCTTGCAAAGATTCAGATTCTTGCCGCCTGCGCCCTTTTGATTTCCATGATCGGTGTGGGGATGAGTTCAAAATCCGGCTGAATCAGTTCTCGATTTGAAACGTCACATCCACTTCGTGATGAATGTTCTGCTTTGCAGCCTCAAGGGTGGGCGCCGGCATTGACCGGGCCATCATGGGGGCACTTTCCATCATCATGGGTCCGGGCGGGCGCGTTCCTGCTGTGCGCTCCTCAATTTGAATCACAGGCCCCATCCTGCCTCCAAGGGTCCTAACAAGTTCAGTCGCTTTTTCACGTGCGTTTTTGGCGGCGATCGAAAGACAGTTCTTTTTTTCCTCCAGTGCCCGTGCATCCGAGAGATAGGTCTGAAGCGAATGACTGTTTCGAATTCCCGCCTCACCCGCAATCGACAAGATCTCCCCGAGACTTGGAATCTCTGTCGTCACCGCACGAAGGCCGATTCGACACTGAAATCCTTTGCTCACGCTTTTATTGTTTTCCCAGGCAGTCAGTTCTTGAACGGTATATTCTGCCTGCGAAAGTTCGAGATTCTTGAATTTTGATTTCTTCAGCTCCGCTCGGAGCTTTTCGTGCAACTCCGTGGCACGCTTGATCGCGGCCCTCGCATCGGGAGCTTGCGCATCGGCAACCATGATCACACTCCCGCGATCCGGGTCCACTTCCAGATTGCATTCGCCACTTACCATCACCTTCCGATCAAGGGCGAATGAGTTGACCGAAAAAATAATGCACGCGATGAGAAAGAGAGGATTCATATTCATGGAACCAGTTTGCTTTAAGGCACTTCACTTGAAAAGCGGTTTTCGGTCTGTCTTCGTTAGAAACTGGATATCTAATGGTTCCACTTGCTGGGGAAATGGAAGGGGGGCAAGCACGACCGTCCTTTTGCCCGCCCTCTCTATTCTCCAACCCTCAAAAACCAAGGAACGTAGCTCCCACCATTGCGACGAAGAGATTCTTCCCGGGAGTAATGGTGAGATCAGGCCTTGCCATGATGCTGACATGAGGACTTACCTTGAACTCACCCTCCAATCCGACATTTGGATAGACCTTCCAAAGTGAGCCGTTTGAATCTGAGCCTGCCCCTAGATTGAGCGAACTTGCATCACTCCGATAGATCAGGTTTCCTCCGCCTCGGACTGTAAATCGAACATCATCGTCCAGATATCCCCCGATCTTTACGTCCAGAGGAATCTGGATCAGATTCGATCCACCGCCTGCACTCGCACTGTTGCCGAAGAAGTTCGCATCGTTGGGCCCCGGGTGCGAGAAAAGTCCCGAGAGACTTAGCCCTATGTAGTTCCCCATCGGGTCATCGCCGAGGATTTGCCCGGTAAGGTTAAGGTCAAAAGAAGCACCCACAGTGGCTCTTGATGTCGCAGCCCCTGAGCGGTCTTCATAGACAAGCGCCCCAAGCTGGGGCGTAAAGCCCCATTTCTGATCCTTCAGGGTTCGCTGTTTGTATTCCATTCCCTCACTGATCACAGCCTGACCTCTGGTTTGGGCATGTGTGGATTGGGTAAAGAGTCCGACAAAAAAACAAGCCACTAGAATTCGATATATTTCCATAGAATCTCCTTGCCATTGACCAGCAAATCCAATGCCAACCGTAAACATGATGAGCGTCATGTCGATTCTGATCCATGTCATATCCATCCATATTGAACAGGAATACTCTCGGAACAGAAAGAGGAAGCCTTATGATCGAGAAAAAGACCTTGGAACAAATCATGACGAAACACCCTTTGACCATTCTGGAGGAGGACTCTCTTCAGAAGGCAAGCGACCTGATGCTTCAGCGGCGAATTCGTCATTTGCCGGTAACTGATTCAAAAGGAGAGGTGATCGGGATCCTGAGTGATCGTGACATCCAGCGAGGCATGATCGTGAGAATGATTGAGGGGGAACTCGAGATGGTACTTTCTCCAAATCGGAAGGTACGTGATTTCATGAGTTGGCCTCCTCGAATCGTGAATACCGAGACGCCGGTCAAGAAAATCGCAGAGATCATGATCGAAGAAAAAATCTCCGCACTTCTTGTGGAATCAAATCAGACTCACAAGGTGCGTGGGATCATCACAACAGAAGATCTGCTGAAAGACTATCTGAGCTCGCTCTCTTGATTCGGTCCGTTCAGAATCCGTGGTCACTAAACATTGAATCTGAAGTGCATGATGTCTCCATCCTGCACCACATATTCCTTGCCTTCCAAACGCAGCAGACCCGCATCCCGGATTTTGGCTTCGGAGTGATGCTTCATCAGATCATTGTAATGAAACACTTCCGCACGGATGAATCCCCGCTCGAAGTCCGTGTGAATCACCCCCGCAGCTTGAGGCGCCTTCCATCCTTTGTGAATGGTCCAGGCGCGCACTTCTTGCTCACCCGCAGTGAAATAGGTTTGAAGACCCAACAAATCGTATCCTGCGCGGATGACGCGGTTCAAGCCGGGCTCTTCCATTCCCATATCGGCCAAAAAGCCCTTTTTGTCTTCTTCGGCGAGCTCCGCAATCTCGGACTCAATCTTCCCGCAGATCGGCACCACAGGTGCGTTTTCTTTTTTCGCGTGGTCGGCCACTTTCTTCACGTATTCATTTGCAAACGGATCGGCGATCGATGCCTCATCGACGTTCGCAATGTACATCACGGGCTTGATCGTAAGAAAATGCATCTCATGAACGATCTCTTTTTCTTCGGGAGAAAGTCCGCATGCGCGCACGGTCTTGCCCTGATCGAGCATCGGCTTGATTTTTTCAAGAACCCCCACCAGCGCTGCGGCTTTCTTGTCGCCGGCACGGGCCTGCTTTTGTGAATTGGTGAGCTTCTTCAATACCGCCTCAAGATCACACAGAACAAGCTCGGTATCGATCGTCTCAATGTCACGAATCGGATCGACCGATCCCTCCACGTGCACGATGTTCGAATCGTTGAAACAGCGAACCACATGGGCGATCGCATCCGTCTCACGGATGTGTCCCAAAAACTGGTTTCCGAGGCCCTCACCCTTCGATGCCCCACGAACGAGACCTGCAATGTCCACAAAGGTCATGATTGCGGGCACAAGCTTTTGAGGTGGAATGTACTTGGTGATTTGCTCAAGCCTCGGATCGGGAACCTTCACAATTCCGGTGTTCGGCTCAATGGTGCAAAACGGATAGTTTGCAGCCTCGGCTTTGGCGCTGGTCAGGGCATTGAAGATAGTGCTTTTTCCGACGTTCGGAAGTCCGACGATTCCACATTGTAAACTCATAGATCCTGACTATTTATCTTGAGAACCCTTGGGTCGTCCATGGAATTTGTTCATGGCCTGACCGATTTTCCCCTGAAAAACAAGGCGGATTCCCGCTTCCGCTTTTTTGAACAACTCTTCAAGCCCATCCCACTCTGGATCCGGAATTTGCCCCAATACATAATCTGCAACATCCATCCTCGAGTTGAAATTGCGAGGGTGTCCGATCCCAAGTCGAACCCGATGGTAGCCCTGATGGTCGGAGCCAAGACTTTCGTCAATCGACTTAAGCCCATTGTGGCCTCCGGCACTTCCCCCGGTTTTAAAGCGAATCTCAAGCGGTGAAATATCAAGTTCATCGTGCAGAACCACGAGATCCTCGGGGGCGCATTTGAAAAATGAAAAAAACGGAGAAACGGAGCGCCCCGAAAGATTCATAAACGTTTGGGGTTTAATGAGGAGTACCTGCTCGCCCTCAACCTTCGCCGAATAGACCTCGGCCTTGTTTTTGATCACAGGCCCCTGCGCCTTCCATTGCTCGACCAGGTAATCCAAGCACAAGAAACCGATATTGTGCCGGGTGGATTCATACTGGGGACCCGGATTGCCAAGACCTACCACGAGCTTCATTCATCACACCTCACGTGAACAGGGAGCTCACGGAATCGTAATGATGAATCCGGTAGATTGCCTCAGCAAGCAAATGAGCCACTGAAACCCGCTCGAACTTTTCACAACCTTTTGCATCCTCCCTGAGAGGTATCGTGTCGGTGATGATCACTTTTTTGATCCTGGAATTTTTGATCCGCTCAATCGCCGGACCCGACAGCACGCCATGGGATGCCGCCGCGTATACCTCGCGGGCTCCGTGCAAAAGCACTGCATTTGCAGCCTCTGTAAGTGTGCCTGCAGTATCAATCATGTCATCGAGAATGATAGCGACCTTATCCTTCACATCCCCGACCACGTTCATGGCTTTCGCCACGTTTGGCCCGGTTCTTCGCTTGTCGATGATTGCAACACCCGCGTCGAGTCTTTTTGCCAATGCTCGCGCGCGCTCGACTCCACCTGCATCCGGACTCACAATGACAACTTCCTTCCCGCCACTGGCCTTGATTTCCGGAACGTGATCCTGAAGGTACTTCTGAATCACGGGCATCGCATACAAGTTGTCGAACGGGATATTGAAGAAGCCTTGAATCTGCCCCGCATGCAAATCCACCGAGATCACCCGGTTGGCTCCGGCCACCGTGAGAAGGTCAGCCGTGAGTTTGGCACTGATCGGAGTTCGCGGGGACACTTTCCGATCCTGCCGGGAATAACCGTAGTACGGAATCACCACATTGATCTCTTTCGCGCTTGCGCGCTTCAAGGCATCGATGATGACGAGAATTTCCATCAAGGAATCGTTCACCGGAGCACAAGTACTCTGAATCAAATATACGGCACGACCCCGGACATTTTCTTTCACTTCGACAAAGATCTCCCCGTCGCTGAAGCGACGGATGTCGACCTTGCCCAAGGGGCGCCCCAAACGCTCCGAGATCAGATAAGAAAGCTCGGGATTCGAGCTGCCCGAAAGAAGAACCCACTCGCGCAATCGCTGCATGGACATAAACGGCCCACCCTTCGGCTCAATTTTTATCCACGTTCGGAGGGGTGGTCAATCCTTTAAGTTCGGTGACCTTCACGGGGACAACTCCCTTTTGGATTTGATACCAATGCCGATTTCTCAAAATTGAGGTCACATAGTCCCGCGTCTCTTTAAATGGAATCGCTTCAATCCAATCCAAAACAGACCAGGAAGGGGCCCCTTCCCTGCGCCACTTTGCAACCCGATGGGGACCCGCATTATAAGCGGCCAAGGCGAAGGCTGGATTGCCCTCATATTTTTCCATGAGGGTCTGAAAATATCGCACCCCCACTGAAATGTTCACGGGTGGGTCCCTCAATCTGGAAAGCACCAAATCCCTCTGAACATCCACAGCGGTAAAGGGCATGAGCTGCATCAGACCCAGAGCTCCGGAACTGGAGATCACATCCGCTTTGAACCCGGACTCCTGCTTGATCAAGCTCATCACCAGCAAAGGATCAAGCTTTGCCTTTGTAGTTTCCACCTGGACTTCGGTCAAAAAGACATCCGGAAACAAGAGGTTCAACATCTCACGGGAGGCCATCTTCGGAAACTTTCTCTGGATCAGCTCGTTGGCGTATCGAAACGCGAGAAGATCCTGTCCGCCCTCTGATGCAATCTTCATCAGATAAAGCAGGAAGTCGGAGGAATAATTCCTGATTCTGGAGAACCCCTCGAGCTCTACTCCGAGGGCTACCGGATTCTGGAACCTCACGAGGTCAATCGCCCTTTGAAGGGAGGCTTTCTCTGAAAGAGTCAGGTCCTGATTCTCAATGTCAATCAGAAGGGGTTCTTCCGAAATCTTGGTCTTTAGATCCAAACCAAGTCTTTCACTTGAAACAATGGAGTAATAGCTCAGCGGAATCTGATCGATAATTCCCTGGTAGATCGATTCAGCCTCTTTTTTATTTCCGCCTCGATTGAGTACCTCAGCCAATAAAAAACTCGCTCGAAAACGAAGTGAGGACTTCGGGTATGCCTCCTGAAATTCCCTGACCTCCCGGATCATGTCCGTATCAAGACCTTTCAGGTATGAATCAAGAAGTTGCTTGAAAGCCTCCTCATCCTTCTCAGTCTTTTCGGAATAACTCTGGGAAAGACGATCCCCACCGTAATCTGTGGCCGGTACCGCCTCTGGAATCCCCAGATCCCGAAGCTCCTTGGTCTCATTTGCCGCCTTGGGGAAAACCTCAGCAACCTTCCGAGCGAGCTGGAGGCAAGCTTCATCTTTTGAATCCTGATTTCGCTTGCAGATTGCAGCCAATCCCTGGGACGCATCTTCCCGCCAATAATAGGGCCACTTGAATGTGCTCAGACCAGAGGTTCCTTTTTGAAACGCGCTCAGGGATTGCGCCCAACTCTTCCGTTTGGCCAGAAGGGCACCCTTTTTCAACTCCAAAGCGTAGAACAACTCATCCCACTCTTTCTCGACCTGCTTGATCTGAGAGCCGAGCTTTGCGAGCAACAACTCTTTCTGCAGGGATTCAATCGTGGTCACCGCTGACTTCTTCTCAAGCAACTCTCTTGCCCTTCCCAAAAGACGGTATTCTTCGGGCAGTTTTGGAAGCGGCTTTTTCGATTTCCTGCCCTTTTTGGTCGGCGCCTGAGTCTCCTCAAAAACAGCCCGCAGCGGTTCAGGTTTCGCATGCGAAAAACCGCTAAAAACAGGCAAAAAACTGCTTAATATCATGATAATTCGGGCGCGGTTTTCAGGCATGAAATTTAGTATAGACAACGATTTCTTTTTTCGTTACTTAAAATAATACGATTCAGGAGTAGCTCAGTGGTAGAGCAATCGGCTGTTAACCGATTGGTCGGGGGTTCGAATCCCTCCTCCTGAGCCATTTTTAACTTTAGTGTTGGCCGACTGAACATCCACTAGAATTTACATCCAACCTAAGAGCCCCGTTCCCCCACGATCTTGCTTTAACGGCACTTCGAAATGGAACGGGGTTTTTTTATCCAAAAATCAGTAAGGGTTCAGGGTGTTCTGATAATTCACCCGCTCTGACACTTCGAGTTGATGCGAAAAGAGCCTTTTCCCATCAAAAATCAAGCCAATGCCAATAGAAAAAAAGAAAACTGCTCCAATCAGTGCAAACTTTTCAAGGGCTCCGAAATCCTTCATGACTCACTCCCTGATTCAAATTCTAAACCGGAATTGAGCCCACGAAATCGGCAGGCTTTGCCCAGCATTCAACGGGGCATCACCAGGCTGTCAGAGAACCGACAGAATCCTCACTTCACTACGAAGTTCAGGATCTTGTTGGGCACATAGATCACCTTTGCAATCTGTTTGCCTTCCAGAAACCGGAAAATCGCGGCATTTTCCCTGGCCATCGCTTCAAGCTTTGCCTGCTCGGTTCCCGGCTCAACCTCGAGGGTTCCGCGGAGCTTTCCGAGAACCTGTACCGCTATCGTTACCGTATCAGCCTTTACGAGTTCCGGATTATAGGTCGGCCAAGGCGCATGCGACAAAGCTTCGGTTTCGCCAAGAACCGACCAGAACTCTTCTGCCAAATGGGGCGCAAACGGAGCCAGAAGTTGAACGAAAACCTTCATTGCCGACTTTGGTGTCTGCTCAAATGCGGTGAAGTGGTTCACAAACACCATCATCGTCGAGATCGCAGTATTGAAACGCATGCCCTCAATATCATCCGTGACTTTCTTCACGGTTTGATGAAGGATTTTTTCATCCTCCGGAGTAAGGGCCCGGTCCACCACCTTGAGCGTGTCGTTTCCGTTTGCGCGGTCCTCATTATAAAAGAGCCGATAGGCGCGATTCAGGAATCGAAAGGTCCCTTCAATCGCCTGAGTGGACCAGGGCTTGTCTTTTTCGAGCGGGCCCATGAACATTTCATAAATCCGAAGCGTATCGGCGCCGTATTCCCTTACGACGTCATCAGGATTGATCACGTTTCCGCGCGACTTGGACATCTTCTCGCCATCCTCCCCGAGGATCATTCCCTGATGAACAAGCTTTTGAAACGGCTCCTTGTGTGAAACCACTCCGCAATCAAAAAGAACCTTCATCCAAAAGCGCGAATAGAGCAAATGTCCAACCGCATGCTCATCTCCTCCAAGATAAAGATCCACCGGCATCCAGTACTTCTCACTCTCGGGACTAAAGGGTGCCTTCTCATTGTGAGGATCGATATACCGAAGAAAATACCAGGAGGATCCCGCAGATCCCGGCATCGTGTCGGTTTCTCGAAGGTAAACTTCGCCCGTTTTTTCATCCTTCATTTCGCGCCAAGCAGTGATCCCGGCCAAAGGACTTTCACCCGTGCCGGTCGGCTCATAACTCTTCACATCGGGTAGAGTCACAGGAATCTCATTGTCCTTAAGCGCGATGATCTTACCTGCTTTGTCTTTCTTGATTGGAAACGGCTCGCCCCAATACCTCTGCCGCGAGAACAGCCAATCGCGCAATTTGTACTTAACGGTGCCGCGGCCAAGGGCTTCCTTTTCCGCCCACTCAATGACTTTTTTTACCGCATCCGGAGTCTTGAGCCCCGTGATAAATCCGGAGTCAACGCTTACTCCCTCGCCTGAAAAACATTCGTCCGCTTTACCCCCTGAAACGACCACCTTGACGGGAAGATCGAATTTTTTCGCAAATTCGAAATCCCGCTCATCGTGCGCCGGCACTGCCATCACGGCACCTGTTCCGTAGGTCATGAGAACATAGTCTGAAATCCAGATTTGTACCTTTTCACCATTCGCAGGATTGATGGCAAACGCACCAGTGAAACAGCCGGACTTTTCCTTTGATGCGTCCTGGCGCGCCACCTCTGATTTTTGAGAGGCCTCTTCCTGGTATTTTTTTACCGCGGCAGCCTGCGCGCCGGTCGCAATCTTCGACACGAGCGGATGCTCTGGGGCAAGAGCCATGTACGACACTCCCCAAAGGGTGTCAGGTCTTGTCGTGAAAATCTCAAAGGTATCGGATGTCCCATCCACCTTGAACTTGATTTGAAGCCCGGTGCTTTTCCCGATCCAGTTTCTTTGAAGTTCTTTTGTACTCTCAGGCCAATCAAGGCCGTCAAGATCCTGCAGCAGACGCTCGGCATAATCGGTGATCTTCAGCATCCATTGCTTCATGGGAACGCGATAAACGGGATGCCCGCCGCGTTCACTCTTTCCATCAACGACTTCTTCATTTGCAAGAACGGTCTTCAGCTCCGGGCACCAATTCACGGCCACTTCGGTTTGATACGCGAGCCCCTTTTCATACAGTTTGAGAAAAATCCACTGAGTCCATTGGTAGTACTTCGGATCACAAGTCGCAATCTCCCGACTCCAGTCATAACTGAATCCAAGCATCTTGAGCTGCCGGCGAAAATTGTCGATGGCCTGATTTGTCGTCACCGCGGGGTGCTGACCGGTCTTGATGGCATACTGCTCGGCCGGAAGTCCGAATGCGTCCCAACCCATCGGATGTAAGACATTGAACCCCTTAGCGCGCTTGTAACGAGCCATGATGTCGGTTGCAGTATAACCCTCGGGGTGTCCCACATGAAGACCGGTACTGGATGGATACGGGAACATATCCAGCACATAGTACTTGGGCTTTTTCGAGGTCGATTCGGTTTTAAAGGTTCGGTTCTTTTCCCAGTGGGCCTGCCACTTGGGCTCAATCAAATTCGGTTGATATGCCATGAAGCGACGCTAGCAAAAACACACCCCGATGAACAGGCCCTTTGATCGCGGAAAACCGGCGGATACAGGAAGAATTCATTAGGAAAGCTTGGGTGTCTCGCCCTAAGCTGATCCAACCCTGGGAGGTTCCGATGTGTCTGCTTCAAAAGGTCCTTGAGCGTCCTCATTACGGATTTACGGATGCGAACGGCGGGTTCACGCGACCTACTCATGCCCAGATCTGGCGTGAGTTCCTTTCCCGACTGAACATTTTCCGGGATCGTCGAAACTGGCTCGTTTTCTTGAGCTGGCTTGCAGCGGTTTGCTTCGTGCCATTTTTCGTGGTTTTTTTCCTGAAGTACTTCAGCTGGAAACTTTTTTTCGCGGGTTTTGTTTATAGCATGATCCTGATGGGCACTCACGGGACCATTTATCTTCATCGCTACGGCACCCATCGGGCCTTCAAGTTCAAGAACCGATTTTGGCTCTTTGTCGCGCGAAATCTGGTCATCAAGGTGATCCCTGAGGAGATCTACATAGTATCCCACCATGTTCACCACAAGTATTCGGAAGGCCCCTGGGACCCGTACAATGTAAATGGCGGTTGGCTTTACTGTTTTCTCGCAGATGCGAATCACCAAACCATCTCAAGA
>CANGWP010000022.1 GCA_947457605.1 Bdellovibrionales bacterium
GGATTTGGAATTCAGGAAGCCGCCCAATTTGCAAAGACCGATCCTTATCGGGCCAGCACCCACAACAAAGGCGTGTTGAACGGAATCGATCCTACCTTGATTGCGACCGGCAATGACTGGCGCGCAGTTGAAGCCGGAGTGCATGCATTTGCAGCCCGATCCGGAAAATATCAGCCTGTGACCGATTGGCACTTCGACGGGACCACTCTAGTGGGTGAATTCCTGGCGCCCCTTGCAGTTGGAACAGTCGGTGGAGTCACCATGCTTCATCCCACGGCCCGTCTTGCGCTCAAGATTCTTGGGGTTCAAAACGCCGAAGGTTTGGCCCGGATCCTTGCAGCAACGGGACTTGTGCAGAATCTTGGGGCCCTGAAGGCTCTTGCCACCGTTGGAATCGTGAAGGGGCACATGAGACTCCATGCTGCGAATCTTGCGATGGCAGCCGGTGCAAGCGAGAGCGAGCTTCCGCTCCTGCGGGAAGAGCTGAGTACAGCGCTTGCGCGCGAGAAGCGGATCAGTCTCAGCCGCGCAAAAGAGATCCTGGAAGCGATCCGTTCGACCGAAAAGCCGATTCATTTCAACTAGGCGTTTTGGGTGAAGGCCAGAAGACGCTGAAACTCACCGCCCTTTTCGATGAGGCTTGAATAGGTGCCGGTTTCCAGAATCTTTCCCTGCTTCAATACGACGATCTGATCTGCGTTCCTTATGGTGGAAAGCCTGTGTGCGATCATGAGGGTCGTCCGATGTTCCATCAGATCTTCGAGACTTTGCTGCACGATTTTTTCTGATTCGTTGTCGAGATTCGAGGTTGCCTCATCCAGGATCAGGCAAGGAGAGTTCTTCAAAAATGCCCTCGCAATCGAGATCCTTTGGCGTTCCCCGCCGGAAAGCTTCACTCCGCGATCCCCGACCATGGTGTTGAATCCATCCGGGAGGCGTTGAATGAAGTCGAATGCGTAGGCTTTCCTTGCCGCAGCTTCCACCTCGTCCCGCGTGGCATCCGGCCTTCCCATCAGGATATTTTCATAAATGGTGTCATGAAAAAGAAACACGTCCTGGCTTACCACGGAGACCAGCTTCCTCCAGGAATCAAGATCGAGTGTTTTCAGGTTCAGCCCGTCCACAAGAATTTCGCCGGC
Source organism: Bdellovibrionales bacterium (assembly GCA_947457605.1). Lineage (GTDB taxonomy): Bacteria > Bdellovibrionota > UBA1018 > UBA1018 > CAIMNF01 > CAIMNF01. Next base: position 1,140 of record CANGWP010000022.1, read on the forward strand.
AGTGACATCGTACATCCGGGTCAAAAGCTGAACTGCCGAGCTTTTCCCCGAGCCGCTCTGGCCGACGAGCGCCACGGTTTTTCCAAGCGGAAGCGAGAATCCGATCCCATCGAGGACCTTTCTTTCGGCTGCATCCGGGTAGTGAAAGGAGACATTTTTGAATTCAATTCCCCGTTCGATCTTTGAAATCCAGGTTGAGTTTGCGGGGGATTGAACCTTAGGCGTCCACGAAAGGAAATCATTGATCCGATCCATGGCGGCAGCCGCGGCGTGAAGCTTGGAGTTGATATCCGTAAGTTGCCGAATCGGATTGATCATGAGGCCAAAGGAGGCGAAGAAAGCAAGAAGATCGCCCGAGGTCATTTCCCCGTTTAACACCGCACGACCCCCGAAGTAGAGGATGAGTGCGATGGCAAACGAGGTGACGAGCTCGATGGCGGGGCCGGCAATTTCCTCTGTCCGGCTGATGCGGAGAAGAAGCCTTGTGATCTCGTTCATTTGGTTTTTGAACTTTGTGATGCGGAGGCTCTGCAAGTTGAAGAGCTGAATGATTCTGATTCCGCTGACAGTTTCTTGGACTACGCTGAAATTTTCGCCATTGGAGGCTTGATACTCTTTGATTTTGTTTTTGATGTACTTGCCGGACTTGCCGAAAATGAAGCCCAGGGCAGGGACGATGGTGAGTGTGAGCAGTGTGAGCTTCCAGTTCGAGTAAAGCGCGTAGCCAAACAAAGCCAAAAAGGTGATCGGTTCCCGGATCAGGACATTGATGGATGCGATTCCCTGATCCATCTGCCAGGGGTCGGTCGTAATGCGAGAGATCAGCTCACCCGCCTTTCTTTCTGAAAAGAAGTCCGAAGAGAGCGAGAGAAGGTGGGAATGAAGGCGCTCCCGCAAAGCCTGATTGGTTCGGATGACGGCAATCCGAACTGCATAGTAGTGAAAAAATCGGACAAATAAATTCAAAAGGTAGAGTCCGACAAAGGCAATTGGAACCAAGAGGAGTTTGTCGGGATCTTTTTTTACCAGGATGTCATCCACCAGGTACTTTACCAGCGGAATGGGGCCTGCCCGAAGTGCCGATAAGGGAATGGCCATGAAAAGACTGAAGTAGAGCCACTTTCGATGAGGCCAAAGGAATGGTTTCAGTGATTTCAGGGAGCCAAGCGAAAACATAAAATTGAGCCCCACTTTATGCTAAGCTCTGCTCCATGGCAAAGGCCGTTTTTCTCGATCGTGACGAGACCTTGAACCCGGATCCGGGCTACATCAGTGATCCGGCCGTCTTCATGCTCTACCCTTGGGTGGCCAGAGAGCTCGCCCGACTGAAAAAGGCCGGGTTTTTGTTGATCGTGGTGTCCAATCAGTCCGGTGTGGGACGAGGACTGATCCGGATGGATGCACTCAATTCGATTCATCAAAAGTTGAATGATCTCTTGTTTGCGGCCGAAGGGATCCGAATCGATCATTTCGCGATCTGTACCCATCTTCCGGAGGATGGGTGTGAGTGCCGTAAGCCGAAGCCCAAGCTGATCGAAGACTCGGTGAGAGTTTTTGGAATTGATCCTGCAGAATCTTTTTTAATCGGGGATCGTGATAGCGACGTGGAAGCCGGGACGCGGGCGAATCTGCGGCAATCCTTCAAAGTGGATCCGGGCGATGAGACTTCGTTCAGGCTTGCCATTGAGGCGATTTTAAAAATCTGAGTGCACCGATCGGCGCGCGATCGAGTCCCGGCACAAAATATTGCAAATGCTTTTCCAAAAACTCGAGCATCTCTTCATGCTCTTTCGTGCTCGCCACAAATTCGATTTTACGGATGGGATTCAGCATCGAGTGATAGGCATCGAGAATCGTGTCTTTGGAAAGAACCAGGCCCGCCCGATCGGGTCTGCACGAATCGCAAATCCAGGCGCCTTGGGCAACCTGGGCGCACACGGCATTTCCCGGCACCTCGTTTAAAGGTTTTTCACAGGCCAAACAACGGGTCAGACTTGGCTGAACTCCGAGCCACTGGGTGATCTTCAGAATGAATGCGTTCACCACTTTGAGTGTTTGCTCCGGAGGAAATTCTTCAATCGCAAGGAGGGCGTTCGAATAGAGTTTGAAAATCTCGGGTGCCGGCCTCTGGGCGGGAATGACTTTCAGAATGATCTCATTCAAAGCCGAGGCTCCCGAGAGCTTTTCAAAAGATCCGGAAATCCCGGGTCCGCGTTTCAGTTGTGCCGAGAGAACCTGAACGAGCATGTCTTCCTGGATGTCGGAGAGACGGATGGTTTTGGGATCAAGAGCGAATTCGGAGCAGGTGAAAAGGTCAAGGGATCCGCCAAAGCGCCTTGATTGAACGCCATTTCGGGCAAGCGCCGAGAATCGCCCCCGCTTTTCCGAGAGCAATACGGCAATCACATCCCGTTCCTTGTAGGGGAAGGTCTTTAGCACATAGCAAATTTCGCTGCCTGGGATGGATTGCATTGGCAGTGATTGTATCAAAAAAAACAGGCCCCGTGAATCGAATCACGGAGCCTGTGAAGTTTGCTTGTTTCTTAAAGATCAGTTAGGATCTGCCTCGAAATTCAGTTCAATTGGCTGATTTTTGATCTGATTCAGAATTTCAGGGTTGATCGCACCTTTTCGAAGTGTCTCGCCATCCAGCATGAGGGATAGTTTCACATAGTGGGTCTTGTCCTTGAGCATGGATGCACCAAGCGGGCTCAGCATCAGGGTTTGGAGATTTCCCTGACCGACGAGCGCGCGAGATTCAAAATCCCGGTCCACGATCACCAGGTTCCGGCCGATGGTTCGGTGTTGCACCAGGTTCAGGTGTCCCTTGAATGGGGCGGCAGTCATCGCGCTCATTTTGAAGCTCAGGCGATCAAATCCAAGCTTTCCCTCGTTCAGAAGGATGGAGCTGAAATCCGAGAGTGTCCTGGTAGAGGTCGCCTGAATGGAGAATGTCGCTTCGATCAATTTCTCGTTGGCACTCAACATGCGCTCAGTTCTTTGCTGATCCACCATCTGATAGAGGAAGTTACCCGATTGCGCTGTGATCTTGATCTGATCTCCTTCGAGTTTTGCGGTGAAGCGATCGCCGTTTGATCCAGCTTCGGAAAAGTTCACAAACCGGATTGTTACTTTTGCAACCGTCTTCAGTTTCAGGTTCTGCCCGATCGCAACTTGAACCGGCTTTTGGCAGGAATAAGGCACTTGCACCACATTCGGAACATTCACGCAAACCTGTCGGGGAACATTCTGACAGAAGGTTTGGGGGATGGTCTGGCACTCATAGCGTTGTTGGGTGTGGCAAACCTGATCCATCTGGGTATAGCAGCGGTTTTCCATCCGGCATTGGCGGCGCGGGACATTGGTGCAGCCATGGCTGTTGCAAACCCGGTCATTTACAGTTCGGCAAACCTGTTGGGTGTTACACACATTGCGGGGAACCGTTTGGCAAACCGGATAGTTCCGATAGCCGCACTGCTGTTGATACTCCGTGTGGCACTGGCGATCGTACTCGGTGCGGCACTCAGGGCGGGTTCCCTGAACCTCGCTTCGGTAGCAAGTGTCCGGCACATAATCGGTTCGATAGATCGTCTCGAATTCCCGGCCTTCCAGATTCAGATCCTGGTTAGGCTGGTTCAGGGTAAAATCCTGGGAGGCTGGAGCTTGGACTTGCGCAAGAGTCGGGCTGCTGAACAGGATGATTGCGAGAACGAATAATTTCATGAAAATCTCCTTTTGTTGCCATTTCGCATTGCAAGGATTGTTCCAATGAATTTCGTTTACTTTCGGTAGGGATTCCGCAGGCTTGCGGTCATTAGTGCCAAAGAGGGGATGGGGCGGTGGTGTTCCGCACCCGGTAAAAATCACTAACCGGACCCTCTGAGGGGCGGCCAAATCCAAATCCTTCCAAAGCCTCCTTGATCGCTCGCATGTTTCATCGCCCCTCAGAGGGCACGATTTGTGAGAAATCCCAGAATTTCTTCAGTCGATCCCAAAGTTTTCACCTGATCCCACCAAGTGATCGAGCCCTTGGTGTGAAGGTAGCGGGCCAGTTGCTTAAGGCGGCTCCCCGCAGGCTGCACTTTTGAGTAGTCAGTAAAAAAATCAGCCCAAGCAGCCGGCTCGGTTGAGGTTGGAATCATGAGTTGCGATTTCATCTCGAGGATCGGAAGTCCCAGCGCCTGTCGCGCCAAACTCGCAAATCCAGGCACAGCGAGCGCACCTCGTCCAATCATGAAATGCCGAAGGCCTGTCTCCTCCTGACAGCGGCGCAGGTCTTCCAAGGTCCAAAGCTCGCCGTTTGCCACCACCGGAATGGATACTCCTCGAGCCGCTTGTCCGATCGGTTTCCAATAGGCCGGAGGCGTGTAGCCTTGGATTTTCGTTCGTCCATGAATCGTGATCCAGCTTGCGCCTCCCTGCTCGGCCCGTTTCACGTTTTCGTCAATTGCGGTCGGGGCATCAAATCCAAGGCGCATTTTCGCGCTCACTGGATATTTTTCGGGCACGGCATCGCGGACGGCGCGAACGATGGCCTCAATCCGATGCGGGAACTTCAGAAGTGTGGCCCCGCCATCATGACGATTCACAGTGGGCGCAGGACATCCGAAATTCAGGTCAATTCCGATCGCTCCGGCCTCGATTGCGGCAAGCGCAGTTTGGGCCATGCGGGAAGGGTCGCCTCCAAGAATCTGCACTTGAACCGGAATATTTGACGCGGTTTTGGATCCATGCCGAAGCTCAGGGATATGTCGCAGAAAAGCCCGAGGGGGGAGTGGGTGAGAACTCACCCGAATGAACTCGCTTACACAATAGTCATAAAACCCGGTTCGGGTGATGAACTCCCGAAAGGGGGCGTCGGTCACCCCTTCCATCGGGGCGAGGATGATGGCGGGGAGGTCCCGGCTCAAAAAACTCATGGCGCATCCTACACCAAAAGGGGCTGTTTTTTCCAATCTTCGCACGGGTTTTGTTTCAATTTGCAGCCTTTTTCCATTCGTTTTAAGGTGAGGGGCATGATTCAAAAGTTAAAACCCGTCTGGATCTTCTTTCCCTTCACGGTCATCTTTTCAGTTTTGTTTTTGGCCAAAGGACAGATGCCCTCGATGCTTGCGGGCGCCTTGTTTTCGGCAATCGCGGGCTATCGGATTCGCTCCGAGCTTGCGCCGGGGCGGGCGTTTCCGATCTTCATGCTGTTTTTATTTCTCCTGGTGCTCGGAGTTGCGCCCGTAAAAGGGTACTCAGCGGTAATCATTGCGACGACTCTTCTTCTCATTACGCTTCGAACCTTGCTTTTGCTTCTGGGAGAGATTCAAGCCAACAAGGCAGCGCTCAATCGTGGCCAAGTGGTGTTTAGCATCGGCCTGTTTGTTCAATTCTGCATTCAGATGGTGCTTGTGATGGTGGCCTTCCGGGGGCAGCCCTCGCCCTTATCGGGCATTGCCGAGCTTTTGAATTTAAAAGTTTTGACCGTTTCTGCGGCAGTGTTTTCACCCCTGGGATGGCCGGTTCTTGCCGGGGTTGGCCTTACGTATCTTCCAGCGCTGAATGAATACTCACAACTCATTCTGCTTTTGATTGCGAGTGTTCTTTTGATGTACCGAATTTGGAAGCGAACATGAGTCGCATCACCCTCGGGGCGCAGCGGGAACTCATCGAAACCCTCTATGTGAAGTTCCATGATCCGAAGTTCCTCGAGTGGGACCCGCTGAGTGTCGTTCGTTCCTTTAAGGGTTCACGGGATCAGGAGTACGTCGCCCTGATTTCAGCCATCTTTGCCTTTGGCGGAGTGAAGCAAATCATTGCGTCGGTCAGGCGCGCGATCGGTCTTTTGGAGCTTGATCCGGCTTTTGGAAAAATTGCGAATTATCCTGAAACTGAACTCGGATACCGGCTGGAAGGATTCAGGCACAGGATTTATGCGGGGCAGGATTTGATTGCCCTTACGCGCTTGTACCAGCGATCCGTTCAGGTGCATGGATCACTGAAAGAGCATTTTTTGGTTCATCATGACCCGGAGGCTGAAACCATCGAGCGTGGGCTTACAGGCATCATCTCGGAGTACAAAAAGTGGGCGGAGGCGCTTGAAATCAAGGGGCCACACTTCAAACACATGTTGAATTCACCTCAGGATGGCTCGACTTGCAAGCGCTGGCTCATGCTCCTGAAGTGGCTGATCAGACGGGATGATGGAATTGATCTTGGGCTCTGGAGTGGGGGGCCGGCACTCCGGCCGGATCAACTATTGATTCCGCTCGATACGCACCTCTTCAAAATCTCAAAAAAACTGGGACTTACACGGATGAAAACCGCGAACTGGAAGGCCGCCAAGGAGGTGACTTTGAATCTGAAGCGAATTGATCCAAATGATCCGACGCGTTTTGATTTCTCCCTTTGCCGGTATGGAATGTTCGACTATCGAAACCTCCATGAAAAAAAGCTGATCCCGTGAGAGAAACTTGTTTGAAGATTGGATCCGCTTCGGGCAGACTTTTCTGCATGGAAAACACCCCGATTCAAAAACTGAACGAACTGAAAAACAAGATCGAAACCCTTTTCTCAAAGGACAAGCTTCAGGAGATCCAATCCACCATTGCCTCCTCCATCGAGGAAACCCAGGAAATGGTGGGGAGCAAGATTGACTCCGAGATGAAGAAGACCTTGAAGGGCACAATGCAATTCATCAACGGCGCCAAAAGCGAACTTGAAGGAATGCAGAAGAAGATTAAAAAGCTCATGGGAGCTGCACCTAAAAAGAGCGCTGGATCCAAGAAGTCTCCTGCCAAAAAGAAGCTCGCGAAAAAAGCGAAGTCAAAGACCTCAAAGAGGTAGTTTTGATCAGAGTGCCTCAATAATAGGCAATGTTGTGGCAGGAGAAGTCTGTCCACCAATTTTTTGATGTCGTGGCATCAGAGTCCCGAAAGAGGAACTCAATCTTTCCCTTTTTGTTCTTTCGATATCCGATGATGATTGATTCATGCCCTGACCCGCGGATCAGTCCGGAGCAAAGCACGGGTTTCTTTTGGCGAAGGAGTTCCATGATTCTGAGATTGGTTTTTGAATCATTTGATCCCTTTTCGATTTCGTAGCGCAATCCGCTCTTCAAGCAATTTCGAAGCTCCCTCGAAGCGGTGGAATCGGGTCTTTTTGATAAATCCTTTTCAAGGGAATTCATGATCCTTGCAAACGCTTTCGAGCCCGCGAGGCGCCCAAGACTCTTTTCGTGTTCGATCAATCGATCAATCGATGAGTTGAGAAACGTATTCAATTCATCCATTCGGGTCCCGGTTGAGTAAATCCGGTATGAGGTGCTTACGATCGAAAGGGCATTTGTGAACATGCCATCCTTCTCAAGATCTGCCTTTTGCCTTCGCAGACGGGTAAGGTCTTTTTCCAGCTTGCTTTTTTCGAGAAGGGCATTTTTGGATTCAGTGAGAGTTTTTTTCGATGCTTCCTGAAACGCCTTCTTTTTGTTGTATGATTCCAGGCTATCGACGGTTTGCCGGATCATGTTCAGATTGTTCCGTGAACGGGGGGCCTCTCTTTCAGTGCAGACTTGCCCGGAGTGGATTCGTTCGAGGGTTTTGCCGATTTTTTGTGATCCATCTACATGGCCTGAAATGACTTGCTCCCCTCCCTGGATCAATTGATCCGGATAGAGTGCCTCTTCGCCCATCGTCTCGAGTTGGCGCTTCAGATGTTGTTCAAACAGAGTTTCTTCGGAAATATCGATGTGCTTACCGGTTTTCTTGAAACAGGCGGCCTCAAAGAGAGCGGTTTGTGCAAAGACGTGGCATGATCCACCAATCTGGGATTCACAGGTGGGGCCGAATTGATAGGAAAGATCAATCATCGGGGGTTGAGCAAAAGCCTCCGAAAGAAGGATCGATACTCCGAGAAGCCATGCCCCCATGGCCCCTTATCGGCGGTTTCCGGTCAAACTTGATGGTGGGGCCGATGAGGAACCCTGTTTTGGAATTCAATTTTCTCATGGCAGAGAGACTGAATCTGGCGACTTCTCTCGTGCGGCATAAACAATCCCTAAATGTGTATATAAACGTTCTTGAAAAATCATTTAATGACACTATTTTTGTGTTTCACCTCTTCCATCGCCCTATTTCCCCTGTGAGGGAATTGAAAAGAATTTCAAAAGAATAGCCCTTCCCAAGTGGCCTTGATCACAAGCACGCATGGAGCTCACGACCATGGCATTGCCGCGATTCAATTCTTGCGAAATGTCATCATTTTGATTAAGTGAACTTGTTGTAGACTTGAATCCTTCAAAGGAAAACCGGCGCCAAAGTGCTTTCTTTGAGTGTTGCGAAATTTCGCAAGCCGGACTATTCTCACCAGCGTGAAGGAAGAAAAACGCGCCTGTAAAACCAGTCCATTGGGGGCTCCGAGCGGAAATGAGTTTTATCGAATTCGAGGGAAACTGGAAAAAACAGGGCCATCCATTTTGGCGCCAGAGAATGCTTCGAAGGCAGATCGATTAAAATACAAACTCTGTGAAAAGTTTGTTGTTTACCTCACGAGGCAAAAATTATCGCAAGTCCAGCTTGCGAGGAAATTGAGGGTTGATCCGTCTCGCATTAATGAGATCGTGAGATATCGGATCGATCTCTATACGATCGACAAATTGATGGATCTGGCTGAGAGGTTGGATCTGGAGTTTGATGTGGAGGTCGCATGAGGACGTTGTCACATGGTTCAATTCGGTATGCTCGTGTGCCTTCCAAAGCGATTGTTCGATTTTTCATCATTGCTTCTGCGATTTACACATTCATGCTCTTGAACGATGTGTACTCCTATAAGGTCTTTCCTAAAGGTGCGCTCAAAGCTGCAGAAATGTCTCTGCTCTGCCACTCGGGATTTTGGTTGACCACTCTTGATCTAAAGGGTTTTTGGCGTTTTCCAGTGATCGTTTTGTTAATTCCTTCGGCGATCGGACTGTACTTATTCACTTGGCATTCAAATGGTTTCACATTGGTCACGGGTCTGGTTGGACTGGCTTGGCTTATCCATAAGGTGTTTCGTGGCTGGTAGTCTAAACATCAATCGGTTCCGAGAGTTGTTCGAGGAGGCCCGTGTCGAAGCCTATGATTACTTCGATCGTTCCATACGCCGACTACCGAGAGACAAAGAAGGCTTGATCAAGATTGTGGGTGTGGGTTTGGATGACAATGATGTTGATGCTTTCAGGCACGCATATGTTAGCGGAGTATTTACCCAAGAATATGGAGAAAAGACCGCCGAGATTCTTGGTCTTTTGAATGAGTACGATCCAATCGGACAATCGTCAAATTCAGCAGACCCAAGATCGAGAAATATGGATCTTTGGAATAATCGCGTCGGGAGGAAGTACGGCGGGAAAACGAGCGGAAGAAAGGGCCTTCTCAAGCTGATTCACCAAGCACTCAAGGCCGGTGAACTCATCACTGATCTGAAAGATCCTCGTAAGTTTTCAGGAAAGACTGCTCCTCCAAAACGGATGGCGAAGCCGATCATAGCGCTGCAGAAGTCAAAGTCGGGACGCGTTGAGATGTATTTTGATCTGTTAAAGAGAGTGTCGATGACACGTGAGGAGTTGGTGAGCTCGATTCAATCGGGAGCATACTCGGGATACTCCATTAAAATCATTCGTGGTGTCGAAACACCTGTTTCAAAACACGATGGGAAGACTGGAAACAATATTGGATAGATGAGTAATCCGATTTTGAAGTTCAATTTTCATATTGCAGAGAGAATAGATTTTTCCTGCCATATGAGTTGATGGGTGATTCCGCTCACAGAGGGAGCCATTTGGGTCCGATCACCGCCCGGCCTTGATCACAAGCACGCTTGCGGCGGTTTTTGAAGCGGACGGATGCGATGGATAGTGCTCGCTCCACTTTCCTGATCTTCCCTGGATTGCAACATCAACCACAGTCGAATCTCGATGCAGGAGTTCCGTGATTCCTGAGTCCTTCATCGCCACGGCAAGACAAGCAAGAGAGGCATTCCCGTCCACATCCACCGTTACGGGGGAACCGTCTTTTGCGACACCAATCAGAGAGCGGGTTTCAGCCGAGGTGCTTTTGAAATCAGGGACTTTCAGTTCGTTTTCCAGGAGAATTGCGGGACCACTTTGAATCGCAAAATCGATCTGATCGCATTGAACCAGATCCTCGCCATCCGTTTCCCACTTTTTTTCTGATTCAGGCCCGAGCAAGCCGCACTGAATGCAAAGGGTGCGGGTCGGGATCACGCGAAAGCGGTTTTCATGAGGGGCGTTCCTCGGCCGATACGACACAAACACAGCGTTCTCGCGCCCCCAGTTTCCATCTTTTGGATCAGGCGAGCAGCTGATTTTCGAGAGAACTTTGCCGCCCGATTTCAAATAGCCCTTTGCCGATCCTCCGGGGCCATAGATCGGGCCGTTTCCGATGTAGACCGCGCCAGATAGCGCGGGGTCAGTATTTCGATTTTGAAATGCGGTTTCGATGGCGCCCTGAACTTCGCCGCTCAAGGGGATTACACTGAAGCGGTGGGTTTTCGAAAATTTCTTGATGTACACCTTAGGTGCGACGCCATTGACCGTGCACTCGAGGATAGGCGCCCATTGGTCGAAGTCCGTCTCGGGTACGGGGCATGCGCTTTTGGAATTCACCGATTGAACAGCGCTCACGGCTTTTTCAATCGCACGCGTTTTTTCAGGATCAAGGGGATCAGCGGTAGCTGATGTGAAACCGAGCAAAATCAATGTCAGCATTCAGCCTCCTCTTTGCAGTATGAAGCTAATAAATCCGCTTTCCAAGAGCAGAGCCCACTAGTTCGAGCCCGATTTCCACTGTGACATTGGTGTCGCCCCGAAGAGCAGGATCGACATAACCAAGTCGTGGATTGATCTCAACGAGGTCCATTGAAACAAGGGTGCCTGTTTCGGATGCGCTCTCTGCAATGTAATGGGCCTCGCGATAATTGAGGCCGCCCCGAACCCGGGTTCCTGTGCTTGGTGCAAAGTGAGGATCCACAGAATCTATGTCGTAACTCAGGTGGATGGGCCGCTTCCCGTTTTTAAAGAGGATTTCAAATGCCCGCTCCATCACGCCGCCGATGCCGAAGCGATCGACTTCGGTCATCGAAAACACATTCACTCCCCAGGATTTCATGAGTATCCGCTCCTCTGGGTCAATCGAGCGGATTCCAACGAGCACCAACTGATCACGAGTAAGGAAGTTCTTGAGCCACTCAAAGCTCTTGATCTGATAGCGTTGCATGATTCCGGTAAGAAAAGAGAGCGGCATTCCATGGATGTTGCCCGAGGGTGAGGTTTCAGGGGTGTTGAAATCCCCATGCGCATCAACCCAGATGACCCCAAGATCAGGCCGCTCAAGCAAGGCTCCTCCGATCGAGCCGATTGCAATGCTGTGATCTCCGCCCAGGGTGAGCGTGAATGCCCCCTCGCGATGGGATTCGCTCGAGAGTTCTGCGATCTCGCGACACGCATCTCCCAGTTCATTCGGGAACTTGATTTTGTGTCCGTGTTGATGGGCGGGGAGGCTCCCTTTGGGTGAATTCCACTTCAGATCGTGCGGATCCACTTCGGTGGATTTTCCGATCGTCCACCCAAGAATGCGGATCTGATCGAGCAGACCATTTTGCAGAAGGATGGAAGGGGCTTCGTCCACTCCTTCGAGCGTTTGGCCGAGGGCAACCGGGGCCTGGATGAGGTTCAGGGTTTTTTGCTTCAAATACGGATTTTGCGAAGACATGCCCGAGAGTATGGCCGTTTTGGCGTGAATTTCCTAGTGGGACCCGAAAAAACAAAGGCTCAAGGAGCAGTTAAACGACTTGAGTTTGATGTGGGGAATAAAATGAAGGGCACTGAAAACATCATGATCCAAGCCTTGGCAGAGTGACTTCTGAACCACTCGGAAACCTGCGTCGGAAACAATGAGGAGTATGAAAACAGGAAGAAAAAGAGCAGACCTGTGAATGCCCAACGGATGGATTTCTTTTCGCTCTGAAGGGCGACCTGAACCACGAAAATTAACCAAAAACCCGCAAGAATGGACGCATTGTTCTGACCTAAGGGAGAGAAGCAAAACGCATAAGCCGAGCCAAGAATCCCCGCAAGACTTAGAGTCTCAAGGACAGGATGTTTTTTCAGAGTGCGATAAAAAACCATGAGTGCGAACCCGGCTCCTGCAACAAGGCTGAGTGAGCTTGCCGCCGGAAAAGGCAGGGGGAGTCCGGCCGAAGCAAGAGAGTGAAAGAAGTTATCAAAGGTCAAATACGCCTCACGAACAAATGCGGAAAGCGATAGATTTCTGTGCGCTTCGAATGCGAGGAATTTCTCAGTTCCCAAAAATAACACTGGGAGGAAGTGGAAGCTGAGGCCGGATGCAGCGGTCAAAACCACCGGCAAAAACTTGCGGGAGTCAAAAACAACCGGAATCAGAGCGAGGCCAAGAAAGGGCAGGGGTTGGAATTTCATTTCTACGATGATGCCGGCAAGAAGAGAAGAGATCACAAATCTTCCCTGAGCCCACTCGGTAAAGATAAACAAGAGGGCCGTGAACAAATAAAGTTCAGGCTTGGCGTTGATCACCGCTTGAAACACCGGAATTGCGAACGCGGCGTAGTGCCATCTTGGGGCTTGGTCCGGAAGATAAACCCGGAAAAAACGCGAAAGGGAAACCCAGAACAGAACCGAGCCCAAGCCCATATGAAGAAAGAGGCCGATCCGATCAGGGAGGAGTCCGAAAGGAGTGTAGAAGAACATTCCCATCGCCTGCGAGTAAAACCAGTAGCCGACGGACTGAAAATCAAACTCATAGGGGTCAAGTCCCTGCCAGAGGTGTTTCCCTGCGGAAACAAAAAGATGGTAGTGCCTTGAAATCGGAGTTTCAGCGGTAACCCGGATCAAGGAATAGAGATTCAGGGTCAAGGCAAAGGCTAGGCCCAGATTCTTTTGAATCCACACTGGCATGATGAAGACCCGCTCTTTAGCGCAAATACTGAAGGTTTTCGCAGGTGATCGCAGTACGTTGCTCGTTCTTCCAGTCATCCTGGATGAATACGAAGTGATCGGGCTTGTGGGATTTGGAATTCATTTTGAGGACGAATGCTTCTGCTCCGGTCGCAGTACCAATTACGGATTGAAGGGTCTCGTGCATGAAGCTTGCCGAGAAATTGCTTACATCCACGACCGGCGGGTGTTGGAGGGTTCGCGCCTGATTTCCGTATTCAATCATCACGCGTTCGTTCAGAGGATTTTTCAAACCTCCTTCGAAGGCAATTGCCTTCACTTCAAAAGAGCAGGGCAGTCCCGCGTCTGCACCCGCTCCGCGATAAGTTCCAAGCTCCAGGTGGGCAAACGCAGTGGATGCGGTGAAGGTCAGTCCGAGCGCAAGAATTCGAAGAACAGGTTTCATGGAAGTCTCCTTTGGGATGGGAAAAGCCTCGCAGAAAGCCGTGGTTTTGGCAATGATGGGGATTTACTTTGAATACATGGACTTCAGGATGGCGCGGTCTCCCGGGCTTAAGGAGAACACTCCTCCTCGGGCGACAATCTGCCGGGTATGGCAAAAGCTCATGATGGATCTTGATTCGTACCCTGATCGGATTGCGCCTTTAAGGAATCAACCTGCTCAAGCGCAAGAATCGCATCCGCATCCGGCCTTCCGCCTGGGGCCTGAATTCTGCATTTCTGAAAGCCTGTAAAATGAACACCGGTTTTTTCCGGAGTGAATTCGGATTGAATCAGGTTCTGAATCGAACTTGCAAGTGACGGAGAATGAAACAGTTTCGATTCGTTGAAATAAAGTGTGTCATCGAGAAGCGCAGGGTTTTTTCTGAACTCGACGAAATCGAGCCAACGAACACGGACCTCGTTCCGATCTCAGCGAGCAGCTGGCTCAAAGGCACCGGCGTGCGCGCGGAAACTTGCAAGGATTGCAAGTGCCAGAAGGACAAAGAATCGCGTCATGGGTTGCCGGAATTACCAGCACGGTTCCCAACGCTTGGTCACTGGATCGTAACAAGCAGGCGCCTGATCGCCAGCGCGCGCGGCGCTTAAGCAAGGTTCAAGCCTTCCGGTTGCCGGGTTGTAGCAGGCATCCTCGTCCGCGTTTGATTCTCCGATAGCAAGAAAACAAGGCTCAAGCTTGCCAGTCACGGGATCGCGGCATGCGTCTTCGTTCACTACAACGGTCGCTCCGTTTTCAAGGGTGGCGGAAAGCTCGCCTGCATGGGCGGGTGTGAGAGCGGCCAGAGAGAGGGTCAGAGTTAGAATCAAGGTCTTCATAAACGGTTCCTTACTTGCGGGTCGGAGAAAGTTATTTCCGATCTCAGCGGTCGGGATGCTATCAGAAATAATGCATTGCGTCTAGTAGAAAAATTACTTCATGTAATTCGGTCATTACCGGAATCAGTCCTTCGTTAACGCTAAATGAAATGAGTGGCGCATTGACCTGGCAGAATGCAATCGCATTTTGGAAAGGACTTCAGAAATTGAAGTCACCCGAACTTTTTCCAGGAGATCACTAGTGAATAACTTACCAGATTGAAGAACCTCAAACAGGGACCTTTTGGTAGGGGGATCCATTCACTGATCCGGTTTCCACAATTGTGGTTTTTTTAAAACCCCAAGGGCCCACTGATTGGCGAATGAATTGATCGGGATCCTTGCGCTACGGGCGTCGTTTGGATCAGGTTCTAATTTTTAGAGCTAATTTCATCCACAAATTTCTTCAGCAATCCATCCTGAAGGCTTCTGGACCATTGTTTCACATGGGTCATGTCGGAAAAGTGATAGCTTTGAACGTAATCAGGTTCCACCTTTACCAAATCAACTGCATCCGAAATCAAGACCTCTGAAGGATTAAGAAAGTGACATTCCACCGAGGCATTTCTGGTAAATTCCCGCACAACCGGTCTTCCAAAAAGGTTTTTGGATGGATAAAGAATGGAAACATCTCCCGAATTTACGGATTTGAATGCGATAAAATAGTGCTCCACCTTTCGGGCCCGCAGGTACCGATACCTTGCATCAAGAGGATTTTTGGATTCCGGAAACTCGATTTCAATTTCATCCTCAGTGACTCTAGCGCCCTGTAACTCTTCAGGGCCTCTTCCGGTGAAAACAGTAGAGTCCTTGTCCTCGCTTACGGCAACCCAACTGGTATAATACCGTTTTCCATTCACATCAGGACTGATGACCAGAGTCGAGACCACAGGTACGGATCGATTGTTCCGAAGATCAAGATTGTGACACACCAAATAGCTCGAAGTGATATTCCGAGGGGTTTGTGCATAAGCAGGGCATATTGAAATCAAGGGGAGGGTGAATGCAAAAATCCTTTGAAAAAACATGAATCTCCCTGCTTGAGCTCCCTCGTGGGTAACTGAATTTGAAGCGCCGCCGCTCACTCCATTTGCGCCAAGAAATCGCACCATCAAGCAAGCAGGCCCAATTTGCCGAAGTTTTAGCAAAGGCTCATTGTTTAAACAAGTGTGATTTAACGTGAGGACTTGCTGACGACATCCGATGCGGATCCACCTACCGCCGCTCTGCTCAGGGATGTGCCGGTGTTGCTCGCTCCCTGCGCCGGGCGTCCTCGACGATAAGGGAGAAGGACCCCGCAACTCCCGTGTCCCTCATGACACACTGTTTTTTGATACACACCTATGGTGTAATTTTCGATAGGGGGATGATTTATGGAAAAAAAATGGCTTTTCTTGTGGGGGGTGTTGCACATCTGTGCCACGTTTGGTTCTGACTCGGCCTGGTCTCAGTGGCGTGAGGTGACTCGATTCATTCCTGACACGATTGCCTCCGCATGTGCGGGAGGCGCAGGTTACATGCGGGATCATTGTGCTTCAAATTATGCAAACTACATGAATCAGAGTTTGATCCCACGATTCGAAAAGGGGCCCACTGGGCTTGTGACGAACTCGTTGAAGTGTGACTACAGGGTTCAGGTAGTAAGAAAGCCCGCGAACTTTATTTCGGAGTTGAAGGCCCAAAATAAGCCTGCCGTGCTAACCATCATTCCAGGTGCTGTATCCCGGAATCCAAGTTCAACGGGGACTTATGATCAAATCATGTTTAATCTTCCGAACTATACTGGTGATCGCGTACAGGTTATGATTACCGCATACGGGAGGCGTAATCAAAAAAGCTTGAAAAACGAACTGTTTTATCAGGGAGTCACCCTGCATCTTGCGCCCACAGGACCCATCACTCCGATGCCTGGAAATTTTGGGTTAAATTGGCCGAAGGGCCCATTGGAAGTCATGCCATTTATCAAGAACCTGGTTCAGGAGATCGCCGTCTTTGAAAACTGCCATGGAGAGCAACTTGGATCAGGTGACCTCTCTCAGTAATGGTTCTCCACACTGTGGAGTGGGCGAGGAAGTAAAATCAGAAAGGTGTGAGACTAGAATGGTGCCCAGGACTGGACTCCCCACTTCGGTCGTTCGCCTCCAGCTCACTCCCTGCGTGGGCCTCACCTCATTCGCTAAATCATGCATCCTGCATGATTTGCTGTGCCGCGATCAGTGATCGCACCACAGCCGCTCATTCGCTTCTCGTCCAGTCCTGTGCTGGAAAGGTTCTAGTCCACAATTTTCTGATTTTACGACGAAACGACGAGTGAGCGAGCGAAGGTATACACAGAAGTACTCCGAGGGAGCGAATGAGTTGGCGAGGAAGTAAAATCAGAAAAGTGTGAGACTAGAATGGTGCCCAGGACTGGACTCGAACCAGCATGCTTTTGGCGCTCGCCCCTGAAACGAGTGCGTCTACCAATTCCGCCACCTGGGCACGTAAAGCACTATGAACTTTAAACAGGGTAATCAAGAAGTGGTGGGTAGGGACGGAATCGAACCGCCGACACACGCCTTTTCAGGGCGTTGCTCTACCGACTGAGCTACCTACCCGCGCCGATTCTTGATTTGAGGGATCAGAGTTATTCGATCGCTCCTCAAAACGCAACAAGGATTCAGTTGCGGCTTGATTTTTTGCGGCCGGAGCGTGCGCTCAATTTTTTTCTGTGAATCGGAGATTCCGCGAGGGTAGGCTCAAGATCCACAGCTTCTGAAGCGGTGGAATAGTACGCGACGTTGTCGCCATCATCCGCAAGCCTGGCGCTGGACTCGAATGCCAACGGGATTTCCTCCTCGGTCGGTGGCATATAAATGGAATCACCATATAGTTCATCCACTTCGGTTCTTGGTACAGCATTGACCGAAGAGCTTGCGCTCATGGCGAGCAGAATAAAAATGAAGCAGATCAATTCAGAGACGAATTTCATGTTTCCTCACAATGTTCTGGCTTCGATCAGGACCTAACCCCTTAGACCTACGAAGCCCCCCTTAAACGTGACGAAGTGCTACCAAGACATGCCGCAAAGGTCAATGAAAAACATTGATAGTGGCGTCACAAGTTGCCTCGATTTGGGCCGATTCGCCATGATTTCATTTGTTTATCCTCTTTTTGATTTGAGGATTTTTGTGTCTTTCTTTTTGCCGGGAATCACTCTGTGATGCCGAATATTCGTGCAAAATGGTCAAAAATATGGAATTTTATGTGCGCCTCGCGCTTGACAAGGCGGGCCCCGGATCCATTACAGGATGCGGAAACAAGAACTCTTGCGATTTAAACCAGAAAACCCAAGGAGGTACACAATGCAAGTTCGTCCATTGCATGATCGCGTTCTCGTGAAGCGATTCGTTGAAGAAGAAAAATCCAAAGGCGGGATCATCATCCCCGACACTGCGAAAGAGAAGCCGATTCAAGGTGAAATCATCGCGGTAGGTACCGGTCGCGTGAGCGAAGACGGGAAAGTGCGCGCGCTGGAAGTGAAAAAAGGCGACAAGGTTCTTTTCGGAAAATATTCCGGAACCGAAATCAAGATCGATGGCGATGAATTCCTCATGATGCGTGAAGAAGACATCCTCGGAATCATTCAATAAAAACAAGGAGAAATAGATCATGTCAGCAAAAGAACTGAAGTTCTCTCAAGAAGCCCGCAATTCAATCCTGAATGGCGTGAACATCCTCGCGGATGCGGTAAAAGTAACCCTCGGTCCAAAAGGCCGTAACGTCGTCATCGAAAAATCCTTCGGTGCTCCGAACATCACCAAAGACGGTGTGACGGTTGCCAAGGAAATCGAGCTTTCCGACAAGTTCGAAAACATGGGCGCGCAAATGGTTCGTGAAGTTGCATCCAAGACCAATGACGATGCGGGTGATGGAACCACCACTGCGACCGTTCTTGCCCAGGCCATTTTCCGTGAAGGCGCGAAAATCGTTGCAGCAGGCCTCAATCCAATGGATGTGAAGCGCGGAATCGACAAAGCGGTTGAAGCCGTGATCACCGAGCTCAAGAAACTTGCCAAGCCGATCAAGGATCAGAAAGAAATCGCGCAAGTTGGAACCATCTCTGCCAACAATGATCCGACCATCGGAAACATCATCGCTCAGGCGATGGAAAAAGTAGGCAAAGAAGGCGTCATCACTGTGGAAGAGTCCAAGACTTCTGAAACCACTCTTGATGTTGTTGAAGGAATGCAGTTTGATCGCGGATACCTTTCACCTTACTTCGTCACCAATCCAGACAAGATGGAAGCGATCCTCGATAATCCTTACATCCTGATCTACGACAAGAAAATCAGCAGCATGAAGGATCTTCTCCCGACTCTCGAGAAGGTGGTTCAGCGAAGCAAGCCGCTCATGATCATCGCAGAAGAAGTGGAAGGCGAAGCTCTTGCAACTCTCGTGGTGAACAAGCTCCGTGGCACCATCCATGTTGCTGCTGTGAAAGCCCCAGGATTTGGCGATCGCCGCAAAGAGATGCTCCAGGACATCGCGATCCTCACCGGAGGAACCGTGATTTCTGAAGACCTCGGCCACAAGCTCGAGCAAGTGCGTCTGGAAGACCTCGGTCAGTGCCGCAAGATCACGATCGACAAGGACAACACCACCATCGTCGATGGCGCAGGCAAGAAAGCCGATGTGGAAGCCCGCGTGAAGACCATTCGTGCCCAGATCGGTGAAACCACTTCTGATTACGACCGCGAGAAGCTCCAAGAACGTCTTGCGAAACTCCATGGCGGAGTTGCCGTGATCAACGTGGGTGCTGCTACCGAAGTTGAA
>CANGWP010000023.1 GCA_947457605.1 Bdellovibrionales bacterium
TATCGCTTTTGCTCACGTTCACGGACTTCAGCACCCTCAAGACTCAATCGGGTCCAAGGAATGGCGATCAAACGCTTTTCTTCGATGTTCTCACCGGTCTCTTCACAGATCCCGTAGGTACCATTCTCCATTCGCGCGAGAGCTTCGTCGATTTCCTTGATTTTGAAAAGGAGCTTATCCCGTTGATTTAGGGCCTGGGTTTGGCTGATATGAGCTGAGGCCAAATCTGCTTTATCGCCAACCATCTCGGTTGCCAGTGATGGATCGAGCGACTTCAAACCGTTCAAGGTTTCCTCGCGAGTTTTAAGAAGCTTCATCTTGCATTCTTCAAACAATTTTTTTTGATTCTGGCCCATGGTATCCCACTCCTCCGTTTCCGCCGTCATGGCGGAATTTTCAAACCTTTACAATGGTACACAATCGATTTTCAAAATGTGAGATGTGTATTTTTTGACACACTTTCACGTTCCCGATGAGCCCTTACCTTCCCAATCAGCCCATCAACGTCAAAATGTTGTGAAATCCTGTCCACCTGCAGGTATTCCGTTAAAAGCTTTCCAAGATCCTCCACCCCGACTACACGAGTGATGGCAAAGAGATCCTCCTGAAGATGCCTTCCCCCATGCCGTGTTCGAAGCACCCATCCTCTTCGCTCCAGATATTCCAGCGCAAACCCCACCGAGACCTCGCTTAGATTCAAAACTGAACAAAGAGTCGAGAGTCGCTGAGGACCGCTCCCTTCTTTGAATTTTTTATCCAAGTGATAAAGCACCCTCTCCAACACGAGCGCCGAGCCAAGTGTGGTTTGCGGCAACCTACGCTCCATGATCCAACCACCTCGCTCGACAAGCAAACCCACCTCCACGGAGAAAATGAAGATTAACCATCCGACGTAAATGAAAAAAGCAAAGACAGGAAGAACCCCGACCTTTCCATATGCGGTTTCCGTACCAAAACGAAAATAAATTCGAAGAACCACGTTCGCGAGCGTATAACCAATGGTGCCGGCCAAAGCACCGGCAAAGGAACTTTTCCAACTCACTCTTGTATTGGGAAACCCTTTCAGGATTGCGAGAAGAGTCGTAAAAATCACCAAAACCAAAAGGCCTTGATCCAAGAAAAGGCCCACCTCGCGATTTCCGAAATGTTCCATGACTTTTGGGAGGGAAATCACCAAAGCGTAAACCAGGGGCAAAAAAACCATTGTTGCGACAAAGTTCTTGATGCGCTCAAACAACTGTCTATCCGCGCGCACAGACCAGATCCTATTCATCAAGGATTCCACATTAAAGTAAACTCTTGCGCCAATCCAAAATAACACTAGAACCGCAAAGACACCGATGGTCCCACTTTTTTGAGCGAGATTCTGAAGATACTGGTCTTTGAATTGCAGGATATAGTTCAAGAGGTAAGCCCTTTGTTCACCGGGGATGGAGCCCAAAAGTCCGCCCATCAAATCTTCAAACTCTCTTTGGACCGGACCCCACTGGGAGAAAAAACCAAGAATCAGGAAAACTCCCGCAATGAGGGGCAAAATTGAAAAAAGGGTAAAATAGGAAAGAGACTGGGCTCGAATGGCAACGTCGTTTTTCAGAAACTCGAAATGCATCATGGAAAACAACATCTTCAGTCCGCTCGAAAGGCGCGCGAATCGACCTGTCGCCTCTAGCCAGGCTTGGTGGTTACGAAGAATCGCCTTATTGATTTTACCCAGTTTTCGCTCTCTGATTGACATAAAGGCCTCCAGTTTGTGTCAAAACAACCTCAATTGCGAGGCATTTCCTTGTTTTGGCTGTTTTCAAGTGATAAGGAGAGATCATGGATGTTTTGAAAGTAAGATACGGTTCTCCTGAAGCTGCTGAGCGTTTTTGTCACTCCCTTAAAACCACAGGATTTGCGGTAATCACCGATCATCCCATCGCATCTTCACTTGTGAATCAGGTTTACTCGACATGGGCTGACTTTTTCAAAAGTGAAGGAAAATACAAATATACTTTCAAACCGGAATCCCAAGCCGGCTACTTCCCGTTCAGATCTGAAAATGCAAAAGATAGCCCCATCAAAGACCTGAAAGAGTTTTTCCACGTTTATCCGCGATCCGAACTTCCTGACTCTCTGAAAATCGAGACATGGAACCTTTACAATGAACTCGTCAAAATGGGCCGAGAGCTTTTGGATTGGATTCAAAAAGCATCTCCAGAAAACGTAAGGCAACGCTTTACCATGCCTCTTTCCGAGATGGTGGTTGGTTCAGAGGAAAATCTTTTGCGGGTGATTCACTATCCTCCTCTTGAAGGGTCCGAAGAAGCTGGCGCTATCCGGGCCGCGGCACATGAAGACATTAATTTGATCACATTGCTATGTTCCGCGACCGCAGCTGGCCTGGAAGTAAAGGATACGACGGGAGCGTGGCATCAAGTCCCTTGTGATCCCGGCAGCATCGCGATCAACGCAGGGGACATGCTTCAGCTCGCTTCCAAGGGTTTCTATAAGTCAACCACACATCGTGTAGTGAATCCCACTGGCGTTGATGCAAAAACTCCTCGATATTCAATGCCGCTCTTTCTGCACCCAAGATCAGAAGTTATCTTGGCCGAGGGGGTAACAGCTGGTGATTACCTTAAGCAAAGACTGCTTGAAATCGGCCTTTTGAAGCAAAAATGAAACCAATCGGGGGAGTGGAATGAAATCCCCTCCCCCGATTCTTCAGTCCACCACTTGGAGTTCAATATCCCAGGGCTCTTGCCTCATCTCGATACCAGTTTTGAAGGATCTTTTTTGAAACTTCCGGAGAAGTTCCCCAATGCGTCGCTACATCAATGTTCAAATCCTCGACCGCCTTTAAATCACGCGTAGTCATGGCAATGGCCATAGCACTCTGCGCGCGACTTCCACTCACACCGAAAAGTCGTTTCGAGAAATCAAGAACATCGGCATCCGTTCTAGCCCTGTCTTTTCCCACCTTTGCCCAATCCTGGAGTGTTTTTGAAATTTCGATCCCGCGATCCTCGTTGAGCGCATATTTTTGGGCAAGCGCTCTACCTGCTGAGGTTTGAATTTGCTTTTCCTTCTCGGACGCTGTCGTGATCACGTCTGCAGAGATCGAATCTGAATCAGACTCATTCAGTGCATTTCCATATTGGTCGTACAGAATTCCGGATTGGCTCAACCATGCAAATCCCAGGTAGGACCTTCGGTATCCAAAAGAATCCGTATAGGTCCAGTAGTCGTTATACAGAGTGATACCCGACCTATAATACGGATCCTCACTCATCATGATCTTGCTGCCGTCTGCGTAAAAATTGCACCCGGCAGTTGGGTACCCGTCGCCACAATAATAACCATAAACGTCGTACCAAGCTCTGTAATAGGGATCCTGATAAACCGTCGTAGTGCTATGGCAAGCGGACAAACCAATTCCCAACGTTACGACAACTAGAACATATCTTAGGGTACGATTCATGGGGCTCCTCCGTTGTGGTAAATCCAATCTCGAAATTGACTAAGCAGGATCTGTGCCAAAAGCTCAACAAGCCAAGCACCTTATAACTCAATGAATTTAATGGATTTTTTTGAGACCGGAGTTTGACCCTACGCTGTGGTGCCGAGATGCACCGGGTAAATCATTCTCTCTCCCCAAAAAGCGCAGTTCCAATTCGTATGACTGTGGAGCCATTTCGAATTGCAGATCCAAAGTCCCCGGACATTCCCATGGAAAGACCCGTTCCCAGAATTTCTCCATACTCCAAGGAGAGCTTCTTCATTCTCTCGAAGGCGTTCTCAGGGTCCCGCTGAGGATCAGGAATGGCCATAAGCCCGGACGGAATCAAATTTCGACAACCACGGACGAGCCCACAGAGATTCTCCAGATCCGATGCTAGAAACCCCCCTTTGGTTGGCTCTTCATCTATGTTGATCTGAAAGTAGACCTCGGGCTTCATCGAAAGTTCCTGAGATTTTTTTTCAATTTCCTCGAGGAGCCTGATTGAATCTACTGAATGGATCGCTCTAACATGGGGGAGAACCGTTTTTACCTTATTTTTTTGCAGCTTACCGATAAAATGGAATTCCAAACCGCAATATCCAAGATCTTGTAAGAGCTTTTTCTTGGTCACGAGCTCCTGAACGTAATTCTCTCCGAAAGCTCTCTGCCCCTGCTCGTAAAGCCCTATGATTTTTTCAATTGTTTGGAACTTACTGACAGCAATCAACAAAGGTTGCTTTTCTCGTCCAGCATCCAGAGAGTCTTTTTGAATTCGAGCCAAGATTTGATTCAGGGTTTCCAACCAAGTACCTTCAAGTCCCTGACAATTTCTGTCATCGGGAGACCAACAACATTGGTATAACTTCCGTTGATCTTTTCAATGATCGTCATGCCAAACCCTTGGGCAGCGTAGGCGCCAGCCTTATCGAAACTCTCCCCAAGATCAACATATCTTTCAACTTCAAGTTTACCCATCCTTCGAATGTGCACCCGCGTTCCGACCACCCCTTTGATTTTTCTAACAACTTTTCCGGAGACGGCAAAAATGATCGTGTATCCGGTATACACTTGATGCACCTTGCCCTGCAGCGATCGGAGCATTTGAATCGCCTGATTTCTGGTTTCGGGTTTCCCTAAAATTTTTCCTGACGGGCTCACCACCGTAGTATCGGCAGCGATGATGAAAAAAGATCCTCTTCCAATCCCGATTCGCGGAAGTACCGCCATGGCTTTTTCTAAGGAAAGACGCTTCACCATTTGAGCCGGTTTTTCTCCCGAGAACGGATCTTCGTTTACATCAGGCAAAAAAATCTCGAAGGAAATCCCGGCCATGGCCAGCAGCTCTTTTCTTCTTGGGGATCCCGATGCAAGGATTATCGCCTTATCCATAAAATCTGGCTGAAAATAACCTGAATTGAGATCTGAAGTCTCGATAGCTTTCAAAAACCTTTGAAACGAGTACCGCCTCTGTACGACGATGATCCTCACAATGATACAGCAAGCTTCCTCCGGTATTGAGAATCGAAGCAAGCCCCAGACCCGCACCCGCACCGCCCTGACGTAGCTTGTATTCCTGGTCCCGGTAATTGATCGACACATGGCTTAAAAGTCGAGTCCTATCCAAAGAACCGAAATGGTCCGTCACACTCACTCCAAGATAGGTTCCATCAAAACCGATTTTCATTTCGACCGTTTCCCGCCCCAAAAGCTCTCGGTCTTCGTCTCTGGAAGTGATCGAATAAAGAGGCCTGCCGAACTCATCGCCCGGAGCATCATAGATGGCATTCATGAGAAGCTCATCCACCACGTTCGTAAGGGTATTGGCAATCCGTGCGGGCACTTTTCCCTGAAGCAAATAATTTCGAACCGCCTCCGCAGCCTCTTGCTTTTGAGCGGAACGCTCCAAAGAAACCTCTTGAACATCCCCCTCTGCGCCGAGCAAACGAACAAGAAAATTAGCCCCGCGTTCTTCACCTGCCGAAAGAATTCTCCCGTAATACTTCCCTGCCTCCTCGACATCATTCTCTGGTCGCTGGAAGAAACTTCCAAAGAATGGGCTCTGTATCACGTCACGCTTTTCAGACAATGGCTTATCACTGATGAAGTGCATTCGGGATGCCTGCACTTGCTCCCCCAACAATCCGAAACGTCTTTGAACTTCCATTTCAAGATTCCGGAGTCTGGAAACTTTGGAAACATCGACAAAGATTGCTGAGAAATTATGTGACTCAAGTTGATCCATTGCCCGTTCAGGATCAGGAACGGTCTGGACTTGGGCGCCAATGACCTGGGCGACTTCCGCCAAGAAGGCGGGGTCGTCGGGATGATCCGAAATCAAGAGCACCTCTTTGGACATCCCTGATCAATCCTCCAAGAAATAAAAATACTCTTCTGGATCATCATCAAACTGAGCGGCACAATCCGGCTTTTCACACCTTGCCGCAGGAACAGTCAGACCACTTGCTCTCAACTCGGCAGTTGTACAGCTGGCAACAAATTCATTTTGGCACTTCACACACGAGTAGGGCAGAAGAATGGACTCAATCTCACCGCCGCAGGAAAAATTTGAAATCATATTCAACTGTTCTATAATCGGGTAAGAACATTCAACAAATTTGAATTTGATTCCCTGACCTTTCAGCCCCTGAAAATATTTCATCCAGGTTTTTACTCCAACCGAATTGATTCGAGTAACACCTTTGCAATTCACCACGAGGGGACCCTTCACGGGACCGATCATCTGTTCCAAATGGACGTTTTCCTCAATCGCGCCGATGAGTTCGACAAGAAGCCCGTCTTTTGTTTGCTGTTTATTGACCGTTATCATATACCTATCTTACATCCAAAATGAGAATGTTATCCGGTATTTTTTTACTTATTCCCCTAATTCTCAGCGCATGTGCGACAAGCCTTGAAAACCCCTACTCCAGTCAAGCAACTGACTTGTCTTTGCATGCAACGAAGATTGAACCAATCCTCAAGGTAAACCAAGACCTTTGGGCCAACCGCGATCAACTGGAATCACTGCGGGCCTTTATTGAATCCCAAAGGGTAATTTTAAAGAGCCCAAACAGAAAAGAAAAAGACTTCGTTCTTATGGCGCGGGCGTATTTTATTATGGGGGAATATTTTTCGGACAGTACAGCTCTAAAAATAGATTTTTTTGGGGAAGCAGCAAATTGGAGTGAAATGGCCATTTACCAAAACCCCGATTACTCCAGAACCCTGAAAAGCCCAAGACCTGAGAGCGCCCTTTCCACTTTGCGAAAACGAAACATGGAGGGCCTTTATTGGCACGCGCTCGCTCTATACCGTTGGGCCGATCTGAAAGGGGTTGGAACTGCGCTCAAGTATAGGAGCCGCATTCAGAACATGATGGAAAAAGTGAGCCAACTCGCACCAAACTACTTTTTTGGGGGGCCGCATCGTTTTTTTGGAAGCTATTTCGGTCAAATGCCAGGATTCAACGAAGAAGACCTGGCTCTTAGCCGCAAGCACTTTGAAAAGGCCTTGCGGGCTGGACCCGATTTTTTCGGGAATCACGTTTCATTTGCCGAAATCTACGGTAAAAAAGTCGACAATAGAAGTCTGGTCAAAAAGCATCTTGAAATCGCCGCGCGAGGAGATGCGAGGCAGATTCCGGAGTTCAAGCCCGAGCAATTGCTTGAGCAGCGACGCGCGAAAAAACTTTTAAAAGGAGAAATACCATGATTTCCATCGAAAAACCCGAAGAGTTCTACCTGTCGAACGGAATCCCTGTGATCATTCAAAATTTAAGCGGCCCCGTAGGGACCTTTCACTGGTGGAACCTTACAGGTAGCACCGATGAACGCCCTGATGAAGCAGGCTTCGCCCATTTTCTGGAACACATGCTTTTCAAAGATGCAGGCGCAAAAGAATCTGGAACGGCCTCGACCGGCAAGACCGCGAGGATGATTGAGTCGCTCGGAGGAGAGATCAATGCCTACACAACCTTCGATCAAACAGTTTATCATGTAACCTGCTCGGAACAATTCTGGGAAAGCGCCATTGACCATTTTGGAAAAATGGCCAAACCACAGAAGTTTTTAAAAGAGGATTTTGAGCGGGAACGCGAAGTGATTCTAGAAGAACTCCGGAGAGGTGAAGATTCGCCGGACCGCCAATTGTATCAAAATCTTTTCAAACTGACCTACAAAGCCCACCCCTATGGCAGACCGGTAATCGGCTTCGAAAAAATCTTGAAAGCGGCCACGGTACAAAAACTGGAATCTTACTATCACAGAAATTATGTCTCCTCGCGCATGGGTCTGGTTTTGGTAGGACCAGTCCAAGATCTCACCGGGGCGCGCAAGAAGAAACTTCTATCCATACTTGAGAGACGCTTTGGCAGCGCGGTGATTCCGAAACGCCCGGCTCCAAATTTTTCAAGGCCATTTGAAAAGCCCGTTCAAAAGTCAAGATTCCTGTCGAAGCACTTTGACATTAAATCTCCTGAACTTGCCATCTCATTCCGAATTCCTGATCTAACCCATGCCGACGCACCCGCTCTTGAAGTATTGGCAGGAGTGCTGGGATCAGGGGAATCATCAAGACTCTATCAACGGCTGTTTTATGAAACGTCCCTTGTCACTGACGCAAGCGCGAGCATCTATATCCCGAAAGATCCGGGGATGTTTCTATTATCCGCCGAATTAAAGAAGACTGATGACTTGAGACCCGCACTTGATGTGGCAATGGAGGAGATCAGAAAAATCTCTGCGGGTGAAACTCAAAAAAATGAGATCGAGCGGGTAATCGCAAATATCGAGAGCGAAAAACTTTATGCCACACAAACCGTGGATGGACTCGCGGGTAGGTTGGGGTTTTTGAAATTTTCCCTCGGTGACATTCGGTTCGACTCTGAATACCTCGATCAAATCAAGTCCGTCACCCCATCGATCCTGAGGCGCCTGAGTCAGCATTACCTTACCAGGGAGCGGTCGAGCATGGTTCTATTCCAGCCAAAAGGAGAAGCGTTACACAACTTCGAGGGAATTGAGTCAATTCTTCCCGTGGAACACCAAGCAAAGAGGACAAGGTCTTCAACAAAATCCTCAGCGGTCGGGGAGCCTAGCGTTTTCTCACTTCCTTGCGGCCTTCGAGTTTCCCACTTGGAACGCAAAGGGTCTCCTGTTTATTCCATTTATGCGGCAGCCTTTGGAGGGTCTAGGTCGGAAGTCAAGATGGGGGATGATTCCGTCGGGGGCAGCAATCTGCTTGCGAGGACTTGGGCAAAGGGCACGCAAAGACACAATTCCAAGGAAATAAGCGCAATTGTGGAGGGGGCCGCAGCCTCACTTGATGGCTTTAGCGGCCGCAACTCGCTCGGGTTACAATCCACCGCTCTAACCCGGGACTGGGACCGGTTGTCGGCGCTTTTCACAGAGGTGCTTTTCGAGCCCTCTTTCTTGGAGGATGAACTTTCCCATGCAAAACGGGTGATCGAAGAGCAGATCAAATCCATTCCAGACCACTCTTCCCAAGTCTGCTCAAAGCTCTTCATGGAAAATCTTTTCGAAGGCCATCCTTATTCGGTCCACCCGTTTGGGACGGTGGACCAGGTTCACGCTCTGGGCAGAGCCCTCATCCAAAAACTTCATTCCACCTTTATCAATCCCAGAAACATGGTGATATCAGTCGTTGGTGGAATATCACGAGAAGAGCTCGAGCCGTGGCTTTCAGACCTTGATCTGAAAATGAAGCAAAGAGACAGCTCATTCCACCAAGGCCTCATCCATCCTCCTGAGCCATTGAAGGCTCCTCGCTGGGTTGGTGCCAACTTTGATCGTGAACAAACCCACATCATGGTCGGAGGCGCTGGAGTGTCGATGTATCAATCTGAACGTCATGCACTTAGAATTCTTCAAAATATTCTCGGTGGTCAAAGTGGACGACTCTTCATTGAACTTCGCGAAAAAAGATCAATGGCATATTCCGTGTCTCCTATCAGCATGGAAGGACTTGAAGCGGGCCATGCGGGCACATACATCGCTTGCGCGCCAGACAAGAAAGAGGAAGCAATTTCCGAGATCAGGCGTGTAATTGAGACGATGGCAAAACAGGGTCCAACTGCCGCAGAAATGCAACGCGCGAAAAACTATTATCTTGGCCAGCGCGCCATGGACCTTCAAGCCACATGGTCACTTGCAAGCAATCATGGTCTCGAGCTTTTGTTTCGTGATTCAATCACCACTGAATCAGAGGTTCGACGGACAATTGAGAAGGTTTCGGCATCCCAGGTTCGAGCGATTTGCCAGAGACTCCTTTTGGACTCTCCACAAGTGACAGTGGTAGTTAGCTAAATCGTTTTTATCGACAAAATAATGACGTATTGAGCCCCACTTTCTGTTCCGGCTATAATAGAAGGTGAGAGAGGTGCCGTTTTTCATGGGCATACAAGAAAGGCCGGGGTCCAACCTCACTTTGGACGCCACTCCGGATTCGTTCTTTTTCGAGCTGGTGAGGAATGCAATCGATCGGCAGAGGGTTAGGCTTCAACCCGAGACCGAATTCTATGTCGTAAAGCTATTGAAGCGTTTCATCTTTAGCGATGCGCTCTATTCCCGTTCCAGCGACGGAAGCCTTAAAGAACAACCATTGGCATTTTTGTACAAAGAGGCGCTCGAAGCAGGTGCACCTCCGGAACAAAAGATACTTTTTCAAAACGTCGGAGACATATCCCTCTTCAAGGCGGGATTCTTCAGCGAAAGCCTTTGCAAAGCCAATCTTGATATCAATTACTACATCGGCATGGGTGGCTCAGCTTATTTAAATGCCGCTCAACGCAGCGAGGAAAAACATTTTCGAACTCTTTTTTCTGAATTAGCCACTCAGTTTGAAAGATGTGTAAGTATTCTATCCGAGGTCTCTGAGGCAACCACCCCCACTCGAACAGAACAAGACCTTTTCAGACTGTATGAGATTTGGAACAACACCGGGAGTGAACGTGTGGCACGAGCTCTTTCGAAAACAGGCATTCAAGTCGAGAGCTTGCCTAATTCCGGGATTCCAAAGAAAAAACAGTGAATCCATCCCTGGCGGCCATGGCGCGGATTGGGAATGTCTTCACTTTAGAAAAAGACTGAATCCATTCTTTCCAAATTTTATCGAGGCAGACCGAAGTCAAAACACCACCCGGCTTTAACCTAGTTGCGGCGGCAGTGATTTCCTCTTGCGCGACCGCCTCTCCGGCCGATGGGGAAATCTCAAGAGTGATCAGATCAAAACGTTCGCCCGTCTGAATCACCTCTGGGTAAAACCATCCCTCCACCAGTCGCGCTCCCGTTGGCCACCCCAATCGATCAAAGTTCCTGCGCACGAAGTTCAATCCAATCAGGTCTCGATCGAAAACCGTTATCCGCGCGTTATGCCACTTTTTTGAGCAAAGATAAGGAAGTACTCCATACCCGCCTCGAACGCAAAGAACGTCCCCGGGGATCATTTGTCTCGGAAGGGTATCCAACAAGAGGGGGAGACTATACCTGATTCGTTTTGGATCATCTCCGCCAAAATCAAAAGGCCGCTCAAACTGCACTCCCGAAATCTCAACCTTATCTCTGAGGTAAAGATCCTGTAACTCTTCTTCGCCCGTGGAAACTTGCTGAACCCTGGAAGCCAGTGAAAACACAGAATGTCTCGGCCCACTCGCGACCTCATTCAAGGAATATCCAGACGCAATTCCGATCTCCTTCAGAACGGGCACCAAGTCCCTTATCACCACAGCCCTGATTTCTCCGTTTTTCGACAACCTTCTGAGCCCCCCCGAAAAAATGTGTTCGATGAATGGTTTTCCAATTCTCGCCGGCACATTGCAAAGAATCCAATCGAAGTCCCGACTCTGAACGCGCTCAAAGCCGAGGCTCCCGTAAACGGAGACATTTTTGACCGAATTTTTAGTGGCGTTTCTTTTGGACCACTCTACCGCCAAAAGATCACGATCTACCATCTCTACTAATGCATCGGAATGCAGCGCCGCAACCGGTATGCCAAGGGCTCCATAACCGCATCCCATGTCCAGAATTTTTCCCGGTTGACCCTTTGGAAGGTTGTCCAATAGCAACAGAGTCCCCTCATCGATTCGCAAGGTAGAGAACACATCAAACGGGACCTCGAAACCAAGATTGCGCCCAGCCCAGTCCAGGGAATAATGGGCTTTATGCCATGGATCTTTTTTCACGAAAGCCTCCGAATTTATCTATTGGGTTTCAAGGGTAACCGACGTCATCCGATCACCGACACGGATTTCGCTGATCACATCCAATCCCTCGAGCACTTTTCCAATTACGGTGTATTTTCCATCAAGATCAAATTGATTTCCCAGAGTGATGTAGAACTGTGAATCCGCAGAATTTGGGTCTTCCCATTTTCGTGCCATTGCAACGGTTCCCGCAAAATGCCTTCTTTGATTGAATTCGGCTTGTAAAAGTTGGCCAGAACCGCCATTCCCTGTGCCGGTAGGATCGCCTCCTTGAATTACAAATCCGGGTTCGGCGCGGTGGAAAGTCAGTCCATTATAAAATCCCGACTCGATCAGCTTCGCAATTCTTCGGACAGTCTTGGGCGCATCCTCGGTATAAAATCTAAACCTTACCTTGCCTCGGGTAGTTTGAAGAGTAACCGAGGCACCGGAAAGACCATCCGTCCCAACCCGCAAGGCGGTTTCAATCTCAGGTCGCAACTCCATCGAGGGCGCAACAGCTCCGGACTCAAGTCCTTCCGGACCATCTCCTTGGATCATTGACTTGAAATAAATTCCGATTCCAAGAGCCATCATGACCGTCGAAATGAGGACGGAAAAAACCCTCTTTGTTCGTTGTTGGGACGCCACGGTTGACAACCACCTTCCGTTCCTAGAACTTCTTTTACGTGGACCAGGAACATTCAAACGCCTTTATGGGGTTTTGGCAACATTTAGATGAGTTAAAGGCCCGACTGATACGATGCCTTTTTGTTTTTTTTGCAGGCTTCTTGGTTTGCTATTTTTTCACAAACAAATGGGTTTTCGGTTTTTTGCAAAAACCCCTCTTCAGCGTTCTACCCCTCGACCAACAAAAACTTTATTTTACGAGCCTGTTCGAAAACTTTTTCACTCACCTGAAGATTGCTGGATACTCGTCACTTTTTCTGTTCAGCCCTTATTATTTTTATCAAATTTGGGCGTTCATTTCGCCGGGTCTTCTTGAGAAAGAACGGAAACTTGTAATCCCATTTGTCGGTGCAGCGACTTTTTTTTTCATTTCTGGGGCCGCATTTGCGTATTGGGTACTATTTCCAATCGGCTTCAAATTCTTCGTGTCCTTTGGTTTGCCGGGGGATTTGCCTCTTCTAACCATTGATTCGTATTATGGCACCTGTCTAAAACTCATGTTTCTATTCGGTGCTTCATTTGAATTGCCGGTGCTCCTAATTCTGCTCGGATTTCTTGGAATTCTTGGCTCAGCGACCCTAAAAAGTCAAAGAAGGAATGCCTACATGGCAATTACCATTGTTTCGGCTTTTGTGGCCCCCCCGGATGCCATTTCGATGCTACTATTGATGGCCCCTTTGGGCCTCATGTATGAGGGAGCAACCCTTGTGGTTGGCTTGATCGAGAAAAGACGTGAAAAAAACCCTGTTAGCGCTTGATTTCCCGCTTATATTTGTGATAACAAAACTCTTCGCTAAATAAACCTCTTTGCTCTCGGAACCTGATTCCGTGGGCGTAAACCAAAAGGAGCCCCTCATGAAATTGCCTGGTTATGAAACCACGTTCATCACTCGAGTTGACCTAAGTGATGATGGCCTGAAAACCCTCAAAGATCGCCTGAACTCCATTGTAAAGACCTATGGCGGCGAAACTGTTTATGAAGAAGATTGGGGAAAGCGAAAGTTCGCCTATCCAATTCAAAAGGAAACTCGCGGACACTATACCCATTTCGTTTATACCGGAAAGGGTGATGTGGTTCACGAAATCGAGAGGAATCTTCGCCTGCACGAATCCACGCTCCGCTTTATGACGGTAAATCTGGCGAAAGAATTCCAGAAGGATACCTACTTCAAGGAGCATCCAAACGGAACTCCTCTCAAACGCGAAGAGCGCCCTTCTCATCCAGAAATCACCGCTTAATTTGAATCAAACATTACGAATTACTAGGAGCTAAATATGGCACGAGATACAGGTAAAGACAGAGATTCCCGCTACAACGAAGACATGGAAGACGCGATGGATGATATGGGCGGAAAAAAAGGCCGCAGATTTTCCTCCAGCAATCGCAAAAAAGAATGCCGTTTTACAAGCGGTGAGGAAGATGCGGCGAACATCTCCTACAAGAACCCGAAGTTTCTTTCCACTTTCATGACCGAACATGGAAAAATGGTTCCACGACGCGTGACTGGGAATTGCGCAACCATTCAGCGGAAACTTACTACTGAGATCAAGCGGGCGCGCAATTTGGCCCTCTTGGGTTTCACCTCAATTGGGCCTCATTCAAATTAAGCACGAATGAGCCAGCAGCGTCTTGAGATTGGAGCAATCCCGAATTTTATTTTCAGGGTTGCTCCATTTTTTTTATCATTTTTATTATTTCAAACTCCCCTCTTCATGGTGATATCGCCCCTCCCGCTTTTTATCCTAACCCTCAAGAACAGGGCTTGGGTGAGTGTTGCCGCACTTTTCAGCAATCTTTCGATGCTATCCACCTTGAATGATCCGAAATCCGTATGGCTCGCAGGTTTTTTTTGGCTCGCCGTTGGAATTCTATTCCCGTTTCTCATCCGAAAAACCGGAAAAATTCAGCAAAGTGCCGTAATCAGCTACCTCTTTTTGATACAGATTCTGTTGTTGTCGCTGGTGGTATTGGGAAGAAAGGCCGGCCAGGGACCCGTTGACTACGTGCGGTCCGAGGTTTTTCAGATCATGGATCAATTGATCTTGAATCCACAAGGCACAGTGAAGGACCTTATCCAAAACGAAGGAAGAGACGGTCTTTATCGAAAAATCATGACCGAGCTACCTTCCGGAATTCTGATCTCGCTCCTGATGTCTTTATGGGTCAATCTTCTCTTTGCTTCTCAATTCGTTCGAGGGTTTTTGTCCAAGACCTTTTGGTCACGCTATAAGAACCCGGAATGGCTGGTTTGGCCCACTTTAGCCTCGGCGGCGCTATTTGCCTTTGCAGAGAAAGCACCCCACTTGATTGGTCTCAACGGTTTTAAGGTATTCATGGTTTTGTATGGGCTTCAAGGTCTTAGCATCCTCAGTTTCTTTTTGAATAGAGCCGGGATTCAGGGATTTTTTAGAACTGCCATTTATGCAATTGCACTGTTTATCGCCAGTCCTGTGGTGGTAAGCGCAGGCTTTTTTGACCTTTGGTTTGACTTTCGAAGGAAATTCGGGCAAATCTAAGGGTCCAATTCAGATTCAGGAGAATCCCCATGTTAGTGATTTTGAGAGAAAACGTTGAAAATTTAGGTCGCATTGGTGATGTTGTGAAGGTTGCGGACGGTTATGCCCGTAACTTTTTGATCCCCAACAAAAAGGTCGTTGCCGCCAACGAGAACAACCTCAGCGCTATTGAACACCAGAAGAAAATGCTTGAAAAAAAGCGTTCCGCTGAAAAGGCGAGCGCTGAAGAAACCGCAAAGAAGATCGCCTCCTTCACATGTAATATCACCCGTAAGGTTGGAGAAAAGGACAAACTTTTCGGATCCGTAACTGCGAATGATATTGCGGATTCTTTGAAGATCGGTGGAATTGAGGTTGAGAAGCGCTTGATTCACATCAAGGAACCGATCAAAGCTCTTGGCGTTCACACTGTTGAAATCAAGATTCTTCCGGAAGTTTCAGCTCAACTAAAAGTTTGGGTGGTGAAAGAGGGAGCTTGATCCTTTGAACGAGGGTCATGGCGTTCCTGCAACCCAGCGGAAAAGACTTCCTCAAGACCTTGAAGCAGAGCGGTCTGTTTTAGGCTCGGTTCTGGTTAATAACAGCACGTTGGATCAGGTACGAGAGATTGGACTTGAAGTGCGTGACTTTTTTCTGGATGCGCATCAGAAGACATTCGAGGCCGCTTGTACCCTTTCAGACACCGGGAAGCCTATTGATCTCGTAACCCTTACCTCGATCCTCAGGGATCGAGGCTGGTATGACTCAATTGGTGGTGTGAACACGCTCACAAGTCTGTTTGATCAAGCATCCTTTCAAATCGCAAATGTGGTCCATTATGGAAAAATCGTGCGCGAGAAGGCTTTGCAGAGAAGGCTGATTGAAACTTGCTCGACCATCATGGACGAAGGCTTAAGTGGCGTTGAAAACACAGAGAGCTATATCGATTTGGCTGAGACAAGAATTTTTGAGGTTTCCCAAACAAAAACCCAGAAAAGCTTTTCAAGTTTGGCCGAGGTCATCTCTGGAAACATGGATCGCGTTCAAGAACTATTCTTATCGGGTGGAGAAGATGTTGTTGGTCTTCCTACCGGATTCCATGAATTCGATAAACTGACTACCGGTCTACATCCTGGACAAGTTACTATTTTGGCGGCCCGCCCGGGCATGGGGAAAACCTCTTGGTTCATCTCTGCGCTTCTCCACTCGTGCGTAATCAAGGGTTCAGTTGCGGCACTTTTCTCACTCGAGATGTCCAAGGAAGAACTGGGGTTTAGATTCTTTTCATCAATCAGCAGAATCGACTCAAAACGCTTGAAAACCGGAGCCCTGGCAAAAGAGGAATTCCGCAGACTCATGACTGCTGCAGAACAACTCGGACAGGCAAGAATTCATATAGATGATACTCCCGCACTTACCGTAATGGACCTTCGCTCGCGTTGTCGGCGGCTTAAATCAAAAGAAAAGAAGTTGGACTTGATTGTGATCGATTATCTTCAATTGATGCGAGGTCCGAAGACTGCCTCCGCCGGAGGAAGTCGCGAGCAAGAGATTTCAGCGATTTCGCGAGGACTCAAGGAACTCTCCAAGGAGATCGGCGTTCCAATTATCGCACTTTCGCAATTGAGCCGTAACGTGGAAAGCAGAACTGATAAGCGCCCGATGCTATCTGACCTTAGGGAGTCTGGCGCGATCGAACAGGATGCGGACTTGGTCTGCTTCATTTACAGGGATGATTATTACCACCAAGATTCTGAAGAAAAGGGAATTGCCGAGATCATCATTGCCAAAAACCGTCATGGTGAGCCAGGGACAGTGAAGCTGGCATGGCTTGGACAATACACTCTCTTCGCCAACCTTGCGAATGAGGATGGTTCCGCCGCGGCTCCCAGTCCATCTCAAAGAAGATCCAGTACACCTCCTGACGACATCAGTCTTTAGTCATTTTGTGCGATGTGTATTCTGACGTTTCCATAAGATTCATTTAAGAAGAACCACGGCAATCTTCCCCCCTTGCGCCACTCCTTAAACAGGGAGAAGATAAAAAATATGTCATCTCCAAACATTCAACAGCTAACCGAAGTCATTCGGGATAAAAGTCAATTCATCGATATTCTCTTCCAGGAGGTGGGCAAAGTAGTTGTCGGCCAGACCGAACTGATTGAGAAACTTGTGCTAGCCCTGCTCTGTGATGGACATGTTCTTCTCGAGGGTCTTCCGGGTCTCGCGAAAACACTAACAGTGAAAACGCTCGCTCAAACTATTGATGCCAAATTTAACCGAATACAGTTCACCCCTGACCTTCTCCCATCTGATTTGATCGGAACCATGATTTTCAATCAAAAAACTCATGAATTTTTTCCGAAAAAAGGTCCGATTTTTACCAACATCGTACTGGCAGACGAGATCAACCGTGCTCCCGCAAAAGTACAAAGTGCTCTTTTGGAAGCCATGGGTGAGCATCAAGTTACCATCGGCGAAACCACGTTTCACCTTGATGACCCGTTCATTGTTCTTGCCACCCAGAATCCAATCGAACAGGAGGGCACATACAATCTACCCGAAGCTCAACTTGATCGATTCCTTTTCAAGGTCAAGGTTGCTTATCCGAGCATCTCAGAGGAGAAGATCATGATGAATCGGATGACCTCAAATGAAGCTCCAACTGCGAACAAGGTGTGCAACCCCCTTGCGATTCTGGAAGCGCGAAAGTTGTGCAATGATATTTACATGGACGACAAAGTGAAAGATTACATTTTGAATTTGATTTTTGCGTCTAGATTTCCTGAAAAATTCGGACTGAGCGAGATTAAGCCATTCATCAGCTCTGGCGGCTCTCCCCGGGCAACCATTTCCCTAACAAAGGCTTCAAGAGCGAACGCATTTATCAGACACAGGGGCTTCGTCACACCAGAAGATGTGAAGTCGGTCGCCTACGACATCTTACGTCATCGCATCTTGCTCACATACGAGGCAGAGGCAGAAAACATCACATCCGAAACAATCGTGAGGAAGATCCTGGATCGAATCGAAGTACCATGAATGAATCCATTCTAAAGAAGGTCAAACGCATCGAGATTTCAAGCCGCCGAATGATGGATGACATCATGACCGGTGGATACAAGAGTAAATTCCGGGGACAGGGCGTGCAGTTTTCAGAGCATCGACAGTATACTCCCGGTGATGACATTCGACACCTTGACTGGAAAGTCAGCGCACGAAGCAAAGAACCCCTCATAAAACAGTACGAGGAGGAGAGGGAGTTGAACGTATTCATCATTGCTGATTTCTCTGCTTCTACCAACTTCGGCTCAGTTAAGAATGCAAAAAAAGATGTCATCGCAGAACTTGGAGCAATGATAGCTTATGCTGCCTCAAACTCAGGTGACAAAGTTGGTGTGCTTTTTGTTACAGACAAGATCCGTAAGACCATAGAGCTAAAAAAAGGAAAAAATCATGTCCTTCGAATCATCAGGGATCTAGCCTCTTTTTCAACAGAGCCGGGCGGAACAGGCCTGAAAAAAGCATTTGAGGAAACCAGACGCCTCCTCAAGCATTCGGGTATTGTTTTCGTACTGAGCGATTTTAGGGCGGATGGCTATGAAAACGCCCTTCGACAACTTTCTCGAAAACATGATGTTGTTGCAATTAAAATTGAAGACCCATCCGAGAACATTCATCCGGACCTTGGAAGTTTAAGCATTATGGATCCAGAATCCCTGCTTGAGAGTGAAATTAATTTCGACTCTTCCATGACCAGGAAACAACTCAAGGAATCCTTGGAACAATTCGAATCAAGAACCAAGCAAATTTTTAACCTGGCCGGTGTAGAGACTTTGGCCGTCGAAACCTCAGAGGAACATGCCGAAAAACTATTGTTTTTTCTCAAGCGCCGCAAAGCGACTCGCTAAACACCTGTCGTTTTCGGCTTTAGGATTTCTGCTATCAGGCTCCACACCGAACGGGCCTGTGTCTACTCCTTTGATCGCAGTTCCAGAAGTGGCTCTGATGGAGGTTGGTGGATCCGGGGCTACGCAGAGAGTAAAACTCGGGGATCGAATGATCCTTCAGGCTGAACTGAAAGGAGTCGGTGACATTGCAGGGCAGACTGTAACCATAAAGTCTGTCGATGAGGGCATCGAGCTTGAGAATATCGGATGGTATCTTGTTCAGGGGACTCTAAGCCAAAATGGATCTGTTCGGTTTATTGCCTCGCCACTGAAGATCGGCACACTCACCCTTCCTCCTCTCCTAATTGTCGGGAAAGACAATCAAACACTTGCAAAAACCATCCCTCTGTCAATTGTCGTTGAAGGACCGACTGCATCTTCCGATGAAAAGCCCCAATTTATTGATGTAATCACGGTAAAACTTCCATTGCGTTACTGGCTTTACTTGGGCGTTCTGATCTCCGCACTCATCATGCTGATCCGATTTCTCTATCTTCGTTACCTGAAAAACCGCCAGCGGAAACACCATGAAGTCCGCACCCCATTGCCCCCTGAACCTGACCATATTCTTGCCTTGAGAAAAATTGATGAGCTCTACACCCGGAATCCTTTCAGTCCGGAGAACCTTAAAGTGGTTTCCTTTGGATTGTCAGAAATTATCAAAGAATTCTTTTCAAAGAGATTCAAAGTTGAGGCTCTTGAGTCTACGACCGATGAAATGCTCATGCTACTTCGCAGGGAGGCCCTTTCCGGTGACCAACTACGAGCCATTCAACTTCTCTTTCTTGAGCTTGACCAATACAAGTTCACGAAAATTGAAGACTATCCACCGGTCTACGAGGAAACTCAATCCAACCTCAAGGTGAAGGCTACCCTGATCATTCAGAAGTGGGCGTTGGTCAACAAGCAGGA